>CANPBB010000104.1 GCA_947572235.1 uncultured Clostridia bacterium | reverse complement strand
TGTCACGTCGAAGGCGGGGTTCTCCACCTTCACTCCCTCTGGAGCCATGCGCTCCTTATACCACATCTCCGTAACCTCCTCAGCGGCCCGCTGCTCGATGGGAATCTGGTCGCCAGTCTCCAAGGACATGTCGATGGTGGAGCTGGGGGCGCAGACGTAGAAGGGGATGCCGTAATGCTTGGCCAGGATCGCTACGCCGGAGGTGCCGATCTTGTTGGCCGCGTCGCCGTTGCGGGTTACGCGGTCGCAGCCTACGAAAACGATGTTGATTTTGCCGCTTTTCATCATGATGGAGGCCATATTGTCGCAGATCAGGGTGGTGTCGATGCCGGCGTTGTGGAGCTCAAAGGCGGTGAGGCGGGCGCCCTGCAGCAGAGGGCGGGTCTCGTCGCAGTAGACGCGGAAATCGGTCCAGCCGTGCTCCTGCGCCACGTACATGGGGGCGGTGGCGGTGCCGTACTTGGCGGTGGCTAAAGTGCCTGCGTTGCAATGGGTCAGGATGCCGTCCCCGTGCTTTAAAAGGCCGAAACCGATCTCGCCGATGCTCCGGCTGATGGCCACATCCTCGTCCCGGATGGCCTGGGCCTCGGTGAAGAGGATCTCCTTGATCTGGGCCACGTCCTTGTCCAAATTGGCCCGCATGACGCGCTCCATGCGGTTCAAAGCCCAGAACAAATTTACCGCTGTAGGACGGGAAGAAGCTAGGTATTCCTTCTGTTCCATGAACTTTTCGCAGAACTTCTGCGAGTCGGCGGTGTCGATGCCGGAGGCGGTGAGGGCGATGGCGTAGCCGGCGCAGACGCCGATGGCCGGGGCCCCGCGGACGCGGAGGAGCTTGATTGCCTCCCAAATGTCCTCAATTTTGCTGATTTGCAGCACTTTTACCGTACCCGGCAGGAGGGTTTGGTCCAGAATTTCTAAATGGGTCCGGTCCGCGGACATGCGGACGGTGTCCAGTTGTAAGGCGTTCATGTGGTTGCTTCCTTCCTATTAAAATAGGTTAAAATAGGCTGTCATGTCACAAATTGGTATGTTTTTTCGCTGTTTTTCTGCAAAAAACGGGCAAAAAACCGGTTTTTTTGCGAAAAAACAGGGGGGGTGTTGCACGCCGGGAGGGTTACTTCGCCGCCTCCTGCGCCCGCTTCACGGCGGCCACGAAGTCGGCGCCGGTGCGGAACTTGGTCTGGTTCAAAATATAGTCCTTACCGCAGAGAATATTCAACCGCTCCACGAAGGCCCGCTTGTCTTGGTCGGCGATGGTGGTCACGTCCTTCACGTTGGCCATGCCCACCGTGCGACGGTGGAGCTCGGTACCGGCGTAGCCGGCGGTGTCGTTGAGGATGCCCTCTAAGTACCACTGCTTGAAGCCGGGGACCTTGGCCATGGGCTCGGTGACGGCCTCGTCGAACTTCTTGTTGAACTTCTCCACGAAGAGGTCCATGGTCCTCCCGATGGTCTCCAAGCACCAGGCACAGAAGTCCTCCGCGCCGGAGGCCAAGCCGTTGTCATAGGCGAAGATCAGGTTGGCCACCACGTTGCCGATGTCGTAGCCCATGGGGGCGTAGGTGGCAAACTCCGGATCGAATACCTTGGTGGAGTCCGGCTTGACGAAGATGGAACCGGTATGCAGGTCGCCGTGCATCAGGGCTTGGGCATCGGTCATGAACTTGAACTTCAGCTTGGCTACCTCAAGGTGCAGGGCCTCGTCCTCGTAGAGTTCCCGCTTCACGAAGTCCGCGTTGGGGGGGAACACGTTGTTCTCGTGCTTGATATCATTGTAGGGCTCCATCAGCACCAGGTCCTCGGTGATCTGGCACAGCTCCGGGGAGATGAAGCTCTTCACCAGGTTCTTCTTCTCCTGGTGGTCCATGGCCACGTCGCTGGTCATCAGGAGGGTGTTCACCATAAAGGTGGAGATGTCGTCGGCAAAGCGGGGGAAGGTCTTGTGCTCCATCAAGGCGTAGCGCATGAGCTGGTAGTCGGACAAATCCTCCATGCCGCAGGCGCTCATGACGGTGTCATAGAAATAGATCTTGGGCACCATGCCGGGGGCATACTTGTCGTTGAGCTGGAGGATCTCCGACTCGATGCGGTTGCGGTCGGTGGACACCTTCATATCCTCGGAGATGCGCAGGGAGACGCCGGCGTGCTTGATGATCACCGAGTGGCCCTTGCCGTCCCAGACGCGGAACACGTAGTTCAGATTGCCGTCGCCGATCTCCTTGGCCTGCATGGTAGCCTTGTCCCAGCCGATGTCCGGCAGCTTCTCCAAGGTGTACTCTAAAATGTCGTCAATACCCATGAGGAAATACGTTTCAAACTTGCCCATTCCTGGTTCCTTCTTTCCTTAAAATAATTGGATATATTGGGTTGTGAAAAAAATGATGGGACACAAAGGGGGGCGCGCCGTCCCGGCGCGGGGGGTACTGCGGCGCAGTACCAAGCCTCTTTTCGCGCGGTTCCCGCGCGATTTGGGGACGGGGGTTTCGCCCCCGGGCGACCTACTTTTCTCGCGCGAGAAAAGTAGGCAAAAGCGCGCTTAGGTGTCCGCTCAGGCGGGCCTTAGCCCCCGCAGGGGGCACGGCCCTTATTCGCTACCCCCTAAGAACCCCAAGACGCGGCGCCGCTTTGCTGGTCTGGTGGGGTCGGCAGGACTGGCGCTTCGGACGCGGCGGCGGTGGTTCTCGCCTCGCAAATGGTACTGGCGAGTGTTCCCCCGTCTTTAGCCTTGCTGTAAACATCCGCTGCCGCTCTGCCTGCATCGCTCGACTTGCCTCCGGGACTTGGTGGGGGCTGCGCTGTTCGCACTTGGCAAAGGCCGCCGGGCTTGGCGGTGTTGTTTCGGTATACCCACCGTAGGGGCCGGTGTCCTCACCGGCCCGTCCTCCGATGCCCACCACACCACCGATAGCCCATCTGTAGGGGCGCGCTGTGCGCGCCCGCTCTGCCGATGCCCTCCGCAAGATCGTCAAACCATTCGCAGGGCGCGACAGCCTCGGCACGCCGTCCCTCGTCAATCGGAATGTTTCGGTAAACCGTGTGTAGGGGCGCACATGGTACGCCTGCTACCGATACCCGCTGCACCGGGCCAAACGGCTGCGCCCGCAGGCGCTCGGATGCCCCGGCACGCCGGGGGCGGGCGGCAGTGACTTTACTGCTCCTTCTTGCCGGCGTAGGCGGCCATGAGGGCCAGGGCCAAGACGGCGCCCTTGACGGCGGGGAGGATATAGTAGGGCACGGCGCAGATGGTAAGGCCGTTCTCCAAGGTGGACACCAGCATGGCGCCCACCAGGGTGCCCAGGGCGTTGGGCTTCTCCGCACCGCCCACGGAGCGGCCCACGAACACGGCGGCCAAGGCCTGCATCAGGTAGTTGTCGCAGCACATGACCTGGGCGGAGCTGCCGCGGGAGGCCACCAGGATGCCGCCGATGGCGATGAACAGGCCGGTGATCATGCCGGCCAGGTAGCGGTACTTCTTTACGTCGATACCGGAGAGCTTGGCGGCCTGACGGTTGCCGCCCATGGCGTAGAGGAAGCGGCCGTGCTTGGTGTAGTTGAGGAAGATGTGGGCAGCCAGCACGCAGGCCAGCATGATAATAATAATGTAGGGGGAGCGGCCGATGGCGCTGAAGGCGCTGCTCAGGGTGGTCCGGGCGGGGTCGGCCCCGGAGTGGGGCACGCGCATGCCGGTGGACACGGCGCCGCCGCCGATGTACCACTGGCCCAGGCCCTGATGGACGAACATCAGCGCGCAGGTGGCCAGCATGTCGGGGATCTTGCACACCAAGATCAGGAACATGGTCAGCTGGTAGAGCACCAGGGTGGCGATGATGCACACCACGATGGACATGAACAGGTTCAGCCCGTACCAGAGGTACATGGACACGAACACGTAGGCCGAGCAGCTGGCCAAGGTGCAGGCGGACATATCAAAGCCGTCGGGGGCCATGGTCACGGTGGCGGCAATGCCGAATACGGTGGTGATGGACATGGCCAAGAGGATGTTGACCATGTTTGCCTTGGACATGAAGTTGGCGCCCTTCAGGGCCGAGAATATGGCCAAGCACAGCACCAGCGCGATGACGGCGGCCCAGTCCAGCAGGAAATGGGCAACCTTTTTCGTGGTATTCTTCTCCAGAGTTTGCATAATCGGATTCCTCCTAATGGTGATCAAAAAAGTGGCGGGCCGCTTTTTTGAGGGGTTTCGCGCCGCACCCCAAGGACATTTCCTCGCCGCCTTTGGCGGCTCAGGGCACAGGCGCGAAGCTCTGCCGGAAGCGGCGGGGCTACGCTTTTGCGTAGGCTGTGGCGCCGCCTACGGCGTAGTGCATGATCTCGTCCTCCGAGGTGTCCGCCGTCACCAGCTCCGCCATGATCTTTCCGTCGTACATGACGTAGATCCGGTCGGTGATGCTGAGAAGCTCTGAGTTCTCACAGGAGGCGTAGATCACGCCGTTGCCGTTTTTGGCGATGTCGTAGATCAGGCGGAAGATGTCCTGCTTGGCGCCCACGTCCACGCCCTTGGTGGGCTCGTCAAAGATGTACACGTCGCAGTCCGCCGCCAGCCACTTGCCCACGGCCACCTTCTGCTGGTTGCCGCCGGAGAGGTTGCGGACCCACTGGCGGATGGAGGGGGTCTTGACGCCCAGGGACTCCACGTACTGCTTGGCGTTGGCGTCAGTCTTGGCCTTGTTGATGAAGGAGGCCACGCAGAATTTTCCCAGACAGGCGGCGGAGAGGTTGAAGCTCACATCCTCGTTCACCAGAACGCCCTCCTTCCGCCGCTCCTCAGGCACCAAGGCAATACGCTCCTTCACCGCGTCGGAGGGGGTGCGGATCTTCAGGCGCTTGCCGCCCAAGAGGATCTCCCCGCCGGTGACTTTGTAGCTGCCGAACAGCGTCTTGCACAGCTCGCTCTTTCCGGCGCCCACCAGGCCCGCTATGCCGATGATCTCACCCCGGCGCAGGTGGAAGGATACGTCGTTTACCTTCCCGTCGCCGCCGGAGAGGTTCTTCACCTCGAAGAACTCCTCCCCGATCTGCACGGTCTCCTTGGGGAAGTTCTCCTCGAAGGAGCGGCCCAGCATCTTCTCCACAATCTCCCGGGAGGTGATCTCCGGCGTCACGGGGCTGGTGCCCACGATCTCCCCGTTGCGCATGACGGTGTACTGGTCACAGATCTGGATGATCTCGTTGATCCGGTGGGAGATGAAGATGACGCCGATGTTCTCCGTGTCACGCAGGTGGTTGACGATGCGGAAGAGCTCCACAGTCTCCGTGTCGCTGAGGGGGGCGGTGGGCTCGTCTAAAATAAGGAAGCTGCACTGGCTCTGGATGGCGCGGGCGATGAGGACCATCTGCTTCTGGGCCAGGGACAGGTCCTGCACCAGGGTGCGCACGTTGATGTTGGTGATGTTCAGCCGTTTGAGCACCTCCCGGGCCTGCTGGTAGATGGAGGGCCAGTTCATGAAGGGCTTGCCCCTGCTCATCACCGTCTGGTTGAGCATCACGTTCTCTCCCACGGAGAGGGTGGGGACCAGGGCGGTGTCCACCTCCTGGTAGACAATCTGGATGCCGATCTTCTTGGCCGCAGTGGGGGTGCGCAGCTCCACTGTCCGGCCGTTTAAGAGCACCTCGCCGGTGTAGTCCGGGTTGGCTCCGGCCAGCACCTTCATCAGGGTGGACTTGCCCGCGCCGTTGGCGCCTACCACGGCGCGGATCTCCCCGGTGGTGATGGCGAAGTCCACGTCGGACAGGGCCTTCACGCCGGGAAATTCGATGGAAACTTTTTTCGTCTCAAGTGTGATCCGATCCATAGGATTCCCTCTTTTCTATGGGTTGGTTCTCGGGGGCTGTTGACAAAGTCGCCGCCCGGGGGCCGCTTTGCCCCGCCAAGGCAGCTGATTTTGTCAGCAGCCCCGCCGGTCCGGGGAGGAGGCCTCCCCCTATCGGGAGGAGGCGCCGAAAGAATCTCCTCCGGCGCCTCCCTTTGAAGCTATCCCAACAGCCTCAGCACATATCTGAATACTTCGGCTATCGGTACCGCTTCTCTGCTCTCTTTATCGTGGGGGAAGCTCACTCCCCCGCGCCGAACAGGATCACTTATGGATCAGGTCGGCAGGCATCCAGTCGGCCACGGACAGGTAATTCAAGTTTCCGTATGTCTCGTCGGCGATCTCGCCCAAGTTCTCCACGGTGGAGGTGTCCTTCAGGCTGGTGGCGAGGATGGCGGAGCCGGGAACCTCAACCACGTCCACGCCGGTCTGGCCGCTGGCGGGATCGTAGATCTTGTCGTACTCGCCGGCCATCTCGAGGAACAGGATGCGCATACCGATCTCACCGTTCAAAGTCCAGTCGGTGGTGCCGGCGGCGGTCCAGATGTCGGGGCGGGTCTGCATGTTGGTCACGTCAACGGGGTCGATATCCACGCTGCCCATGGGCAGGGGATCGCCGTTGGTGCCGTTGAAGTTGGCGTTCTCGGTGATGGCCTGGTACACGCCCTGGCCGTAGCAGTCGTAGTACACCACGACGCCGTCCACGTCCTCACGCTTGATGCTCTGGAGGTACGCGGCAAACACGGTGTTGGCGGAGTCAACGGTGTCCTGGAGAGGCTGGACCTCGCCCACGGTGACGATCTTGCCGGCGTCCTCGTACTCCTTCCAGCCCACCTCGCGGCGGTCAAAGGGGGAGTTGTAGTTGGGGCCGCGCCAGACCTTGATCAGGCGGACACCCTCGCCGTACTTGGCGATCATCTCGTCGAGGAGGACGGTGACCAGAGAGGCGTCCTGCTGGAACATCTGGGTGACGCCGGGGATCTTCTGGTACTGGCCGTCGGCGTAGAACTGGGTGTCAAAGCAGGTGATCTTCAGGTTGGGGTACTGCTCGGTAATCTCCTTGAGGAACACATAGGAGCCGTCTTGGTTGCCGTGGGAGACCAGGAGGCCGTCATAGCCGCCGCTGGCGCAGGTGCGGATGGTGTCCTGCCACTTGTTGAAGTCGCCGTCGCAGAAGAACACGTCGCAGGAGGCGCCCAGCGCGCTGGCCAAATCCTTGCAGGAGTTGGCCCACATCTGGAAGATGGTGGCGGAGGGCATGATCATGATGTACGCGACCTTCTTGCCGGCCACGGGGCTGGCGGCGCCGGTGTCGCCGCCCTGCTGGGTGTCGTCGGTGCCCTGCTGGCTGTCATCGGGCTGCTGGGTGTCGTTCTGGCCGCCGTTGTTATTGCCGCCGCAGGCTACCAGCGCAAACACCATGGACAGTGCTAAAAGCATAGACAAAACTCTTCTTTTCATTGTTTCCTCCTCATAGTTTTTTTACAAAAACCCCAAGGGTTTTGTTAGGGGGATTATACAATATGTACACCAAAAATACAAGAGGCAGCAATGGGTTTTTGTTGCAAAATGTTAATTTTCGTCTATTTCACACAAATCGGGACAGGCCCTTTTGTCTATTTTTCACCCCTCAAGGGGGATCTCTCCCTTATGCGGCGCCGGGGATTCTTCATCGAATATGCCGGGGTTCAACGGGAAAATCCCTGTTGGTTTCTGTCTATTTTGTATGATTTTTCACATACTCGGGCTTTTTTGCTCTGTGCCGGCACAGAGCCTCTCCCCTATTGCCGGTACGCAGACAGTCCCCCCCTGCTCTGCTCAAAATCCCACAAAAAACCACATGGTGAACAACTAAGACGGGCAGGAGCCACGCTTCTGCCCGTCTGTCGGTCCAATATGCGGTTGGCGGGGTGGGAACGGCGGATTTCAGGAGAGAAGGGCGGCGACTTCCTCCTTGGTGGGGATGGCGTCGGCGGCGCCGTGCTTTCCGATGCACAGGGCGCTGGCGGCGGTGGCGGTGTCCATGCTCCGGCGGACGCTCTCGCCGCTGAGGAGGCCGTGGAGGAAGAAGCCGATGAAGGTGTCCCCGGCGGCGGTGGTGTCCACCACAGGCACCTTGCGGGCGGGGACGTACACCGTCTCCCCCTGACGGCGGCACTTGGCCCCGTCGGCCCCCAAGGTCAGCAGGAGGGTGGTGTTCGGGTACTTCTCCGACAGGACGTTTAGGATTTTGTCGCTCTCCTCCGCGGCACAGCCGGAGAGCTGGGCGCCCTCCACCTCGTTGACGATGAGGCAGCTGAGCTTCTCCAAGGGGTAGGAGAACACGGCGTCGTTCATGGGGGCGGCGTTGAAGGCCACGGGGATGCCACGGCGGTGGGCCTCGTCGATGATGAAGGGCATTTTGTTGACCTCGTTCTGGAGAACCAGCAGGTCCACGGCACCGGCCCGACGGAAGATATCGGCAATATCCTCCTCGGTGAGGAGCTGGTTGGTGCCGCCATAGAGGAGGATACAGTTCTGGCCGGCGTCGTCCACCTGGATCATGGCGTTGCCGCTGCGCTGGTCGGAGGGGATCAGCAGCTCCGTGGAGACGCCATGGGCGGCGAGACAGTCGGCCAGCATACCGCCGTCTGCGCCCAGAAGGCCGCCGTGGAGAACCTCGAAGCCGGCGCGGGCCAAGGCCACGGACTGGTTGAGGCCCTTGCCGCCGCACTGGACGCTGAGGGACTTGGCCAGCTTGGTCTCCTTGGGCTGGATGAAGGCGTCTACACGAAAGGTGTAGTCCAAATTCAGTGATCCAAGATTCAAAACTCTCATAGCGCACCTCTTATCAATGTATTTGATGGGTTTCCGTTGGGACAAGTGTACCGTATCCGGCGGCGGCGGTCAAGGGGGCGGCGGAAAAAAACCGGCAGGGACTTTGGGTTCCCTGCCGGTTTTAGGTGCTCTGCGCGGGGGGTGGTCCGGGGATCAGCCCAAGAGCTGGAGGACGCCCTATGGGACTTGGTTGGCCTATGCCTTGCCGGGGTGAAATTTGCTTCGCGCCGTCTCCCGCCGACGAGGGGCATCTTGGCTCTCCCTTGGGGAGCGGCGGGCCGCAGGGCTGACCGAAGGGGTGAAAAAGCCCGCCCCGGGCGGGGGCGGGCTTTTGTGCGTATGGTGCGGGGAGGAAAGTCCGGATCAGCCCAAGAGCTGGAGAACGCCCTGGGGAACCTGGTTGGCCTGGGCCAGCATGGCCTGGGCGGACTGCACCAGAATGTTGT
>CANPBB010000103.1 GCA_947572235.1 uncultured Clostridia bacterium | reverse complement strand
TTTTATGCAGGTATAGCAGCCGCAAATTCAGAAATTCTTGGTTTATACGCGCACGAATGTTAATTAGTAGCAGCTGCTGCAGCCTGAGTTACAGCCCTGCAGGCGAGCCACAGCAGCATTTACAACTGCATCAAAGTAACCGTTCTGGTCCCTCTGACTCGCCTGGAAGCGTGCCGTCTGAAGCTCCTGGCGCAGGGCGGCGATGGTCTCATCCTTGCGAGCCATCTCCATAGCGTCCAGCTTGGCGATCACCCGGTCGGTATCGTTGTGGGCGTTCTGGATGATGTTGGCGGTGTTGGTAGCCGCGGCGTAGGCGGCGTCGCAAGAGGTGCGCTCGATCAGACGCTGGGTCTCGCAGCAGCACTGCTGATTCTGGAAGCTCTGGTTGTAGAGCTGCTGCATCAGCGCAGCCTGTTGCTGGCACCGGGAAAGCTCCGCCTGAGAGGCGGTCTGCATGACAGTGTTGCCTACCCCGTTGATGCTGTTCTGCATAGCATAAAAGCCGTCGCAGACACCGTTATTAAGGCCGTCCAGTTTTCCGATAATGGTCTGGGTGTCCAGACTCCGCTGGAGGATGGATTCCACGGGGTAAGCGCCACCGCCGCCATAACCGCCGCCGAAGCCGCCCCAGCCGCCACCGCCCCAGCCGCCGAAGATCATGGCGAAGGCGATCAGGCCCATCCAGCCATCGCCCCAGCCGCCAAGCCCGCCGCCGTTGTTACAGCGTCCGTTGTCCTGCCCCATCGCGTAAGCCATCAGGGCATCGTTGTTTTCAGCCATAAAAAATTCTCCTTTTCGTATATTCACTCCGGGCGCTGAATTGCTCCCGGTTGTGTACTGACCAAGAGCGGTTTTTTATCAGGAACCGGGCGAAACCGAAAAAGAGAATGAAATCTCTATATGAAGTTGTGTTTAGAAAAACTGTCTGAACTGCTGGGCCACAGCATTGGGATCAACCCCGGACTGCTGCAAGGCGTTCTGGGCCGCTTGGTCCATCTGCTGGGGGCTTTTCCCGCCCAAGAAAGGAAACGCCTGTCCAAACTGCGGGTACTTCTGGGAGAGCTGCTGAAATGCAGACGCGGCATCCATCCCCTGCTGCCTCATGCGAAGGATTTCCTGCAACATGGGGCTCATGCTTGGCATCATGCCCTGCATCATCCCGGGGGGCATATTCCCCATCCCTCTCATTGCTCCACCGCCTTTCCGCCGGTCCGTTTCTGACCAGCTTTTTTGATTTCCTCCAGTTCCCCGCGGAGGACGGCAAACTCATTGCGCAGGCCCTCAATATCCTCTCTGGCGTCGTAGGCCGGGGAAGCCGGAGCGGCTTGAGGCTGAGCCTGTGCTTGGGGCGGGGGCTGGACAGAGAAGTCAAAAAATTCCGCCCCGCCGCTGTTGGGGTTAAATCGCTTGAAGTAGATCATCCCATGGCTGAAGTCTGGCATAATGGTCCCGGGACCAAGGAAGTCTACCGCAGACGCCACCGCCTCCTCTCGGGATGTTACCGGCCGGCAAATATAGCCTGCAGTTTGTCCGCCGTTCTGCGGCTGGTTCTGCGGCTGCCCCCCGGTTTGGGCGGGGCCGCCGGGATAGGGCTGATAAATCCCCGGATATGTAGTGGGATATGGGTTGCCGTACATAAAAACACGTCCTTCCTTACAAAAAGGAGGGGGGAGAGTGCCATCCGCTCACAAGCGGCCCGGCGACGTGTACCGGGTCGGTCTCTCCCTCCTCCCTGTGGACTATTATAACAGAAAAGAATAGAGGGGAATTATCAAAATCCCCTCTATTCTCCATCAAAAAACTATCAGATAATCTTGTATATTTTCCTTTTGATATCACGAATACGCCGGTCTACTGTTGCAACTGACATATTTAAGGTCTCCGCGATAGCAATGCGGGATTGATCTTTCACCCGAAGGTTAAATACCGCCCGCTCTTCCTCTGTGAAATTACAGTCCCGGCGAAACCGATCACACTCCGGTTCAGTAAATTCCCGTCTCAAATTCATCTTTTCTTCTTAACGCGGGTCCCCTTGGATGTCCCCCTCTTTTTGCGGCGTGCTGTAACTTTCGCCATTATAAATCCCTCCAGTGTTATCCCCTTGGACGTAGTTGGCGTTTCCACCGTCGGCGCTGTCAACAACAACCGTGTCGAACTGGCTCCACTGGTAGATATGATAAACATTGGTTCCTACCAAGGCAACAATCAGCAAAACGATCACAACAACTAACCAAAAAATCACCTTTTCTTTGAATTGGTTGGATTTTTTTAAATCCTCATACATTTCTGTTGCCAATGGCTGTGCGCTGTTCTCGTTGTTTGTCACGTTATCACGTCCTTTCAGGGTTATTTTACCGGACTTGCATAAAATTTGCAAGCCCCTAAAACCCGCTCACTGCCACCTCTCTGCCGCTGGTGGAATTCCAGCGGCTGCGGCTGGCCCGGACATCCACGTGGACACCCCAGACGTAGAGCCCAATACCGCCCTTGCCGCCCAGCAGCGTCTCCGCGTACCGAGCTACCTCCTTGGGCGCCACCCCCTGTACCACGATATCCGCGGCCAGCCCGTACTTGTGCTGGCTGGTGGCGGATCCGCCCACCGCGCGATTGTGCGCCTCGGTGCGGTAGGCGCTGTTGACAGTCACAGGCCTGCCGAACCGGGTGCGGATTTTCTGGAGCACCTGCGCCAGCTCTGTGGAAATGAAGATGGTGTCGCTGCCATCTTGGCAGGCGAACTCCCGCACCTTAAAGTTGGCGGTGAGCTGCACCGCCCCATCCTTTGCCTTGCTGTAGGCATGTACTACGGCCCCGTTCATTACCGCACCTCCTCAATGGCGATCAAACCATTGTTCATGTCATAGACCGCGCTCTCGATCAGCGCGTCCAGCTTCTCCATGTCAACAGTGACGCCATGAGATTTCAGCCACTCCAGCACAAAGGCCTTCTTCTCCTCACCCCGGCCTGTGCCCTTGTAGACCTGCTCCGCCGCTGTAACGGCAATGCGCACCCAAGCGTTAATTTCCGCCTGCTGCTGCGCGGTGGTGCGGTTTTTGATGTACGGAATGACCACAGCGGTGATAATCGCCGCCAGAAGGGCGAATACCGCCTCGATGATGGGAGTGATGTCAGTCATATGTATCCTCACTTTCTCCGGGCTTGCCCCCGGTAATCACCTTGCTGACTGTAATTCCCGCGCAGAGGAAAGCCTCCACGCCGCCGGCGCCCAAGGTATACTGGATCAGCGTATCGGGCACCGAACCCTTGACACAGAAGATCACTGTCATGGCCACGATAAAGGCCAGCAGGAAGCCGCCCAGTGCCAGCAGTATTAGATTTGATGTTTTACGCTTCCCGCTTGGGTGTCCAACTTGGACACATTTCGCCTGCTGTCCCAACAGCATGCCGACAAAAAGGGACAGCCACGGCAAAGTACACGCCAGCACTACCGGTAAAATCGTACTCATAGCTCATCCTCATGGGCCGCTTGGTTCAGATGCTTCTCCAGCTTGCTCAGGGCTTCCGTCACCGGGCCGTTGCAGCCCTGCTCCTTCAGGCCCTTGAGGCAGGCCATGACGCCGTAGCAGATCAGCGTCTGCTCTTTGCGGATGACGGTCAGCTCCCGGTCCTGCTTCTTATCCCGCTGTACGAAGCGGAAGCACCAGAGCGCCACGCCGCCGATCACGCCAAGCGCGGTCAGGAGCGCCGCCAGTCTGATGAGGGTATCCGCTGTGATGGTCACCGCCATAACTTAGTCCTCCTTCTGAGTTTCCCCAGTAATCTTCTGGTACTCGTTCTCTGTCAGCCGCCCAGCGGCCACAAGGGCCTCCAAGCGGGCCTTGTCCCACAGGCGGGGGTAATAGTTTTGTGCCAGCTCATACACGCTCATAACGTCACCCCCTGCATCGCAGCGAGGAAGTCCACGTCGGCCCGAATCTGCTCTTGGGTGGTGGGCGGAGGCTCGGGGATGGCGGCGCGGTCCGCGGCGATCTCCGCCTCGCTGCGCCTGATAGCAACTCCGTCACCCCATTTGTACAGCGGGATACCATCCACCGTGCACAGAGGAGAGTTTTCCTCCCTCTCACAAATTGCCGGAAATTCTGCATCGCTCCCCACAAACCCCGCGCTGTAAATCAGCCGGAACTGGTAGCCGCCCCGCTCGTTGATACAGATGGCGCCGGCGGTGTCTCGGACTGGATGTGGGCCGTTGCTCCAGCCGTCCACGATGCGGCCTTGGTCATCCACGGTGATGTAATGCCGATTATAGTGCTCGTACATACCTTCCCCTCCTTACAGGTTAGCGTCCAGAATGATCCTACCGATGTTAGAACTATCGGGAACTAAATCATACAAGTCTCCAACTGTGACGGCACCGTATGCTCGTAATACGACGGTTTGGGTATCAACACCAACCAGATTGACTTTTTCAACGGGGATAGTACTGCTGGCCGGTGTATTCATATTATGGTTTAGTCGAAAAGCCCCCTCTGTCATGATGGTTGGATTTTTTGCCATCTGTACCGGGAGTTGATAGATCACACGTACTTGATCGGTAGCCGTTGCAATCCCAAGCCCGAACCGGTGCGACACATATCTGTCTGCATTGAGTACCTGATGATACCGCATGCACTTCGCTATCGCCAGCACCTTGTTGGGCGGTGGATCGTTGAGCACCCATCTACCGCCCTCCTTATGGGCTAAGGTCTGGATGGGTCCCAGCTCCAGCTTTATAGCGGATACCTCCAGATAGTCGTCCGCGTTCGGCGACGACTTCCAGAAATACAGGCCAGAAACGGGAGAAGCCGCTGTAAAGGTCATGGTATTCAGTCCAATTTGCAATAGCGGGCTATCAGGGAATGCGCCGCCGATTTTCCAGACGCCGCTGACATCTGTAACAAGGACAGATATCGTATATTTCAGACTTGCAGGGAGTGCGGCTTCTATTTTTTGGATCAACACTATTCGATTCATCTCTGTACTACAATTCATTTTTAGACCATTGGGGGTCAATAAGACTGCACTCTCGCTGCTACCAAAATTTTTAAGCCACCGGTCTATGGTATATCCTGCTTCTGTATACTCCGTCTGACCTCGCTGGTTGATGGGATCCAAAAAGTACCAGTTATCCAGCAGATTGGGGTTGCTGATATGCACCACATTTACCAGCTGCGCCCAGATTTGGCTAAGAGCGGTCCACTCAACATCTCCATCTGCATCAGACACCTTCCTCAGCAGATCCCAAGCTGTACCGCCAGTGGGAATGCCGCCGCTGGCCAGCAGACGGTCGATTTCCTCACCGCTGGCAAACCGACTTGTGTAATAGCTGCCCGGAAGTCCCTGTGCGATACCGACCGCCAACATTGCGTTAAACTCTTCCTGTGTCATAAATACACCCCCCTATCCAACGAAAAATCGGCCCAAACCGTCCAGATAAAATTTCCCATCCTGCGTGATAAACGCGCCAAAACGACGCGGCTTTGGCGCTGAGTAATACAGGAGCACAACTCCATCGGCACCATTGCCGGCCTTGCCGCCATAGCCGGGTCGGCCGCGACGCACAATACACTGTGACTTGGGTCTTTGGGCCATCTCAGTGACAACGGCCAATCCGTACCCGCCTTCGCCGCCTCCGCCGTGGCCGCCGTCACCGCCGCAGCCGCGCGTTGCGGCATCCTTTGCTTTGATGGGATCCGCCCCATTTCCGCTTCTGCCGCCGAACGCATACGCTTCGGAGTAGGTGCGTCCGCTTACGTCACCCATTTCCCCTTCGCCGCCGTTAGCGCCTACGGCAGGCCCGCCGCCGCTGCCTTTACCTGCCTGAGCGGCGTAGTGGCTTATGCCCGCAGCCCCAACATCCAACAAGACAAGGTCATCAAAGGTAGCCGGCGCTCCGGGCTCCCAGACAACGCCGTCATAATCCGTTAAAGCTGTGCCGGGTGCATACTCATAGGAGACACTGCGGCTTCTTCCAGCGCCTTTTCCGCCGGCGATACCGGCATGTTGGCCGGGCAGGGCATAGGTTATGCCCGTTATGATATCCGTATAGCCCGCATCGCTCGCCTGCCCTTGGGCAGAAGAGAGGGTACCGAAGGACGTTTCACCCCCTGTTTCACCGGGATTTGAGCCCTCGGTGGAGACATCACCGCCCACGCCGCCCACGCCAATATGTACCTGGAACCTTTCCAAAGGAGTTACCATAATGGTCGCCTGCACAATTTTACCGCCACTGCCAGGCTCTCCGCCTTGGCCGCCCTCCGCGCCAAAGCCAATGTTCCAGCCGATATAGACGTCTTCTTTAAGCTCCTGCGGCTCCTCCGAGGCATTCCCGGGGTATCCGCTGCTTCCGCCCCCGCCGGCGCCGATGCAGACTACCGTCACAGTTGCGACGCCCGGCGGGCAAATCCAAGTGCCATCTTCCGTCAGGGTTTCTTGATAATCAAAATACTCGGCATTTTCAATTTGCATGGGAACAAACCCCACCAAGGCTTTCATCTGTGCCTTGAGGGTACCTGAGACATTGATATCCAGACTCTGTATGCAGGCGCTGACGGCCTTTTTCTCGTAGGGGTGGTATACGCTGACAACATCTCCGGGGGCCTGCCGGTCCAGTACTATGTCAGCGGCAATAGTTTCGGAACACCGGTAGTAGTTGGCCAGCTGCTGTGCTACGGCCACAGAGTTGACCAGCGACACTAATGTTGCATCCGTGACGGTGCGCACGTTATTGGCATCATCCGACCGTGCTCCATCCACGCTGCGGGTCACCTGCCGGGTATTGTGGAGATACTTCCGACCGGTGAGCACCCCATTGCCGGCGCTGACTTTGGCGTAGTTGGCGTTGCTTTCCAAGATACTGAAGCCGGAAGCAGTGAGAGCGTACATAGGCTCCGAGAAGGTGATGATATCTCCCGCCTGTGTTGCCCCCTCGAACAGCTTCGCCTCCTCGCCCCCCTCCGCATACTGGTGCTCCGTGACAGATACGGACGAAACAGGGGACTTGTAGGAGGCACTGGCGCCAGTGTAAATTTTTTGCTTCCCGATAGACCCACTGAGACCGTCCCACAGGTTTTCAATACGGAGAACCCCATCCAAGTCCGTACGTAGAGAGGCGCCTATAGCAAACAGCACTTGCAACAGGTTGTCACGCGCCGACCGCTTTGGCGGGTCCGCATAGGGCAGCCATCCATAGAGCTTTGTTGACTGCTTTTCTGCACGTTGTCCAGCGCGTTGACGATCAGCGTCATGCATAGCTGTATATCACCGTCCACATCCGTTATCCGGTTCATAGTCCAGTAGTCCAGTTTAGCCCGAGCCCGTCGCTCCAGCAGGGGGAAAGCGGACATCTCCGCTGTTCCCCCGAGGGACACATATGGTGTCGCTGTTCTTCAGCTGCACCGCCTGGGGGAACCGGGCCATGATGCGGTCCCGCTCATGCTGGTATCGGTAGGCCACCAATACCGGCTCCCCGGCGGCCTCCTCCAGAACATCCTCCAAGACGTCCAGCTTGTCGGTATGAAGCTCATGGGCGACGTGGTCCTCGTCGTAGACGGCCCCGCCCGCGATCTGCAACAGCTTTCCGTTTACCGCCGCCGCACTCCCGGCGTCTATGACGTCCTCGGCCAGCTCCAGAAGGGCGTCCCTCTCCATGCTCTCGTATAGGGCACGGGCCTCCGGGGACAGGACCACCGGCCTCACGGTTTCCACCAGCTCCGGCATCTTCACGTTGCCTTTCGTTTCCAGACTGACGCAGATATCGGAGATCAGGCTGTAAACCTGGTCCTCCGCCCCCGGCCTGGGCTTCCACTCATAGATCACATATCCATTCTGGCGGCCAGGGGTGAAGTATTGATTGCGGTATGCGGTGAATGTCCGGCCCAGCCGTTCCCCCTGATCCAGTAAGTACACCTGCGCCCAGAGGTCCAACAGGCTCCGGGGGCGTGGGGTGCCGGTCAGGCCCCACAGGTGCTTGATCAGGGGCCGCACTTTCCGCAGGGCCTTGAAGCGTTGGGAACTGGGGTTTCGGAAGCTGGACAGCTCGTCAACGATCACCAGGTCAAAGGGCCAGTTCAGGCCGTAATACTTCACCAGCCACGCCACGTTCTCCCGGTTGATGCAATAGACGTCGGCGCTCCGGGCCAGGGCCGCCCGCCGCTGTTGTGCGGTCCCCAGGACCTTGCTGATCCGCAGATGGCGGAGGTGGTCCCACTTCTCGCTTTCCCGGCTCCAAGTGTCCTCCGCCACCCGCAGTGGTGCGATTACCAGGACCTTGGACACCTCGAAGCTGTCATACAATAGCCGGTCCGCCACTGTCAGGGCCACGGACGTTTTCCCCATGCCCGGCTTCAAAAACAGCCCGGCGGCGGGGTGGTCCAGGAGGTAGTCAATACAAAACTGCTGTCCGACCACATCTTGGATGTGTGGGAGTACCATGTGGAGCTGTTCCCTAGCCAGACCTCCACGCTGACCATTGAGAACCAGAAGCGGCCCAACCTCATCGTCTACAAAAAGGACGCGGACACCGGGGACCCCATTTCCAACATCGTCTTCTTGGTAAAAGCGGCGGACGGGCATAGCGTGGACGAGATCAAGACCGACTCCATCGGCAAGGCCGTCCTGTCCAACCTGCTGCCGGGTGTGTACGAGATTTCTGAGAAGTCCGTTCCTACTCCTTGGCTGATGGATGCGGAACCTCAGTTGGTGACGCTGTACGCCAACCGGGAGCATAGTGTCTACTTTGAAAACCACAAAAAGCCGATTTTGACCATCAACAAGGTGGCCGAGCTGCTCCCCCCCCGCTGACGGGGGAGCAGCTCGCCGCCCTGGAGGCGGACATCCTGAAAAACGGCTGCTACTCCCCGGTGATCGTCAACGAGGACATGGTGGTCATCGATGGCCACAACCGGCAAAGGCTGTGCGAACAGCACGACCTGCCCTACCAGATGGCCGTGTTCTCGTTTGAGAGTATGCTGGAGGCCAAGCAGTGGGCGCTGGACACCCAGAAGGGCCGCCGCAACCTGGACAAGTGGGAGCTGGGCAAGATCGCCCTTCGGCTGAAGCCGGACATTGAGGCTATGGCAAGGGAGAACATGGGGACCCGCACAGACCTTTTAACAACATTATCAGAAGGTCAGCCGCTCGCCCCTCCTGTCAACACCCGAAAGGAGTTGGCCGATACGGTTGGCATCGGTGAG
>CANPBB010000102.1 GCA_947572235.1 uncultured Clostridia bacterium | reverse complement strand
GGCCCGCCCCCCTCATCCAAAAAAATCCGCCACAAGGAGGACCCCCCCACATGGAGAGCATCCTATCCGCCCTATACCACGGCCAAATCTCCCCCGAGGAGCACTACAGCCCCCAGACCGAGAAATACCACGCCATCCGTCAGGAGCACTACCGGCACTACGAGGACTTCCTCCGCCAGCTCCCCCCGGTCCTTGTTGATCGCTTCACCGCCATCATGGACGAACAGCTAAACCTCCTCCCGCTGGACTTTCAGGAGTCCTTCACCGACGGCTTCCGCCTCGGCGCCCTCCTCATGCTCGATATTCTGCACCCCTGCCGCTGACCCGCCCTCAAAAGGGCCCCGGCAGCTCCTGCCCGATCTTTTCACCCGGCAGCCATACATAGTGCCCGTCCTGCAGATCCACCGCCTCCGACGCCTCCCGTCCATCGGCCAGCGCCAGCGCCAGATCCAGCATCGCTTGGGCGATCCCCCGCCCGTCATTGAGCACCGTGCCATACAGCTCCCCGGTCTCCACGGCCTCCAGCGCCGGCGCGGTGGCGTCCACACCCACCACCATCATCCCCAATCCGCCCCACTCCCGGATGGCGTCGATGGCCCCCAGCGCCATGTCGTCGTTGTTGGAGAACACCGCCTCAATCCCCTCGCCAAACTCCTCCAGCCACTGCTCCATCCGGGCAGCGGCCTGTCCCCGATTCCAGTTGGCCGCGTCCCCGGCCAGCTTCTCCACCGCCACCCCCTCGTCCGTAAGGGCCTTGATGCAGTACTCCGTCCGCAGGAGGCTGTCCTGATGTCCCGGCTCCCCCTCCAGCATCACATACTGGAGGACGCCGTCGCCGTTGCGGTCCAGACCGATCCGGGGGTCCCGCCAGGCCTCCAGCACCAGCTCCCCCTGGAGCCTTCCGCTCTCCTCGGCGCTGGCCCCCACATAGTAGACCCCCTCCCGGTAGTCGATATCCTCCGCCACCGGCTGGCGGTTAAAGAAGATCACCGGCACCCCCGCCGCCTCCGCCTTGTCGATGAGCACCGCGGCGGCGGTGCGGTCCACAATGTTCACCAGCAGCACATCGCACCCCTTGGAGAGGAGCCGGTCAATCTGCTCCATCTGCGTGGTCTGATTGTTGCCTCCGTCCGCCATGGAGAGGTTGATCCGCCGGCCCAGCGCCACCTCCGTCTCCTGCACCATCCGCTCCAAATGCTGGGCAATGGAGGAAATAAAGGTGTCCTCATTGGAGTAAAGTGCCACCCCGATGCGCAAAGTCCCCCTCTCCTCCGCCCCCTTCCGGGTGCACCCCGCCGTCCCTATCGCCAGCGCCGCCGCCAGCAGCAGGGCGGCGGTTTTTTTAAGCGGTAACAGGAAACAGCAGCTTTTGATACGCCGGCTCATACACGTCCTCTCCTCTCACAATAAAGAATGGCAGCAGCTCCGTGCGGCACTCCTCCCCCCGGCTCAGGCAGACCGCCGCCTCCACCGCCAGATACCCTGCGGCGAAGTCGCTCCAGGCCGCCGCCGCGGAAATCACCCCCTGCTGCAAATAGGAGGCCCCCTCCGCCGTCACCCCCACGCCATAGAGGGGGACCGCAAGCCCCAGTCCGACCTTGATCGCCGCCGCCTGCTCGGTGAGCAGGGGCTCCAGCACCAGCACGGCGCTGAGATCCGGATGCTTCATCAGGGTCTTCAGCCCCTCATCCCCGCCGGCTATGGACACCTCCCGCTCCCGCACCTTCGTCCCCGCCGCCGCCAGCGCCTCCGCCGCCCCGGCAAGGCGGTCCGTCACCCCCGCGGTCTCCGGCGAGGCGCTGACCAGCAGCACGAAGCCGTCCCCGGCCCCGTCCTCTATCACCGCCTCCCCCAGGGCCTGTCCCAGCGCCCGATTGTCCGGCGCCACCGTGACCTCCCCCGCGGCCAGCGCCGACTCCATGGACACCACCGGCTGGCGGACCGCCTCCTCCCGGAGGGCCCTGTCCAGCCCCGCCGGGTCCGCCGGAGCAATGATCACCACATCCGTCTCCCCCTCCACCTCCCGGCGAAGGATACGCAGCTGTTCGCCGCCGTCATTGATCTCCGCCGGGGTAAGCACCCGCAGCTCCGCCCGCAGCTCCCCCGCCGCCTGCTCCATCCCCAAGCGGATGTTGGGCCACAGGGCGCTGTCCCCCTCCCGGAGGATCACGGAGATCTCCGTGGCCTCCCCCGCCGCCTGCTCCGCGGGCAGCCGGGGCAGCAGCAGCGTCAGCACCACCGCCCCGCCCAGGACGGACAGGATCATCAGCTGAACAATGTCATGTCTCCGCCTTCTCATGGCCGCTCCTCCTCCCAAACCGCCGCTTCCTCCGCCGTCAGCACCGGCAGACGGATACGGACAGTGGTCCCCTCATCCGGCTCGCTGAAAACCGTCAGCCCATAGGGCTCCCCGAAGCTCAGCCGCAGCCGCTGATGGACATTGCGCACCCCGATGCCGCTGCCGCCGGAGGCACTCTCCCCCCGCCGGCCGGTGAGCAGCCCCTCCAGCACCGCCGGAGGCATCCCCACCCCGTTGTCCGACACGTCGATGATCAGCTCATCCCCCTCCCGCCGGGCCTCCACGGTGATCTCCCCGTCATCCTCCACCCCGGCCATGCCGTGATAGATGGCATTCTCCAGCAGGGGCTGAAGGGTGAGCTTCAGCGTGTAGAGCCCCTCCGTCCCCGCCAGCGCGCCGATGCGGAACCGGAAGCGGTTCCGGTAACGGATCTCCTGAATGCTCAAATAGTGCCTTGCGTGCTCCAGCTCATCCCCCAAGGGGATCATCCGCCGCCCGCCGCTGAGGGAGATCCGAAAGAACCGGGCCAGCGAAGTAACCATCTGAATGGCCTCCTGCGTCCGGCCGGACTCGGTCATCCAGATCACGCTGTCCAAGGTGTTGTAGAGGAAGTGGGGATTGATCTGGGACTGGAGCACCTCCAGCTCATTCCGCCGCTTCTGCCCCTCCTGCACGGAGATGTCCTCCATCAGATGGCGCATGGTGGAGACCATGGAGGCAATGGATCGTCCCAGCCGCCGGACCTCGTCGCACCCGCTCTCCTCAAAGCGCACCTCCTCGCTGCCCGCCTCCAGCTCCCGCACCGCCTGGTCCAGCCGGAGGATGGGATCGGAGATGTAGGCGGAGATACGGAAGTTGAGAAAGGCCATCAAAAAGGCAGAGAACAGGAGGATAGCGATGGCAAAGAGCAGCAGATAGTCCCCCTCCCCTAAAAGGGGCGGGTTGGGGACCACACCCACCAGCTTCCACCCAGTGTACCCCACTGTTTTCACCGTCACCTCCCGCCGCTCCCCTTGGAACACCTCCTGATGGGACCCGTCGTTATAGGCCGCCGCCGTCAGGTTGTTCTCCTCCAGCAGCCCCGAGTAAATCAGCTGCTGCCGGGGGTGGTAGATCAGCTCCCCATTCCGGTCGATGAGGTAGACATACCCCCCGTTGGGCAAATCCACGTTCTGGCACACCTGCGCAATGCCGCCAAAGCTCATGTCCACCAGCAGCACCCCCCGCTCCGTGCGCCCGTCTCTGGTGAGCTGCACATGCCGGCTGAGGGACACCACCCACCGGGCCCGGTAGTCCGGGTCGTCAAAGAGCTCCTGGATGTGGGGGGTGGAGAAGTGGAGGTTCTCCATTTTCTCCAGCGCCATGCGAAACCAAGTACTCTCATTGGGGAAGGCGGTAAGGCGGCTCCCGGTGAGGGGCACCGCCGCCTCCAGCGCGCCCCCCTCATTAAAGATGGCAATGGAGACCAGAGAATCCCGGTTCTCCTCATAGAGCAGCCCCATGTCCTCCACCATGGAGCGGTCGGTGATGTCGGTTTTCTTAATCACCCGGTAGTACACCGCGTCCGACACCCGCATCATCCGCCTCAGGTAGCTGTCCAAATTCATATTGACCTGGGCCAGCAGCCGCTGGGTACTCTCCTCGGTAAGCCTCTCTGTGGAGTCGGAGAAGCGCAGAAGGATACTGGACCCCATAAAGACGATCCCCGCCAGCGCCACGGCGGTAAAGGACAGCGACAGCACCATCTGGATACTCATCCCCCGATACCACTGGGTAAGCCGCCCCGCCGCCCGCCGAAAAAAACGCCGCATCCGCACCCCTCCTCTTTTTTCATCACAATCTCAATGCAGCTGCCCTGATTATCATACAGCCAATTTTCTGCCGCGACCTGCGATTCAAGAAAACACCGGAGCTTCAGACCGTCAAACGGTTGAAAATCCGCCTCTGTGATGGTATACTTCTCTCATTCATACTGGTATATCGGTTCAGCAAACAACAGATCTTCGGAGGAACTACTATGCTTGAAAACATTCCATCCCAATCCATGATGACGGAGCTGCTTGGACAAACCCTATATGAAGTTTGGCAAGCATTATGTTCGGCGATTGACGAAAAATACGATATGGAGCGATTATGGAATACCGGCGGTAAGAATTGGACTTACGAGTACAAGTACCGCAGAGGCGGAAAAACCCTTTGCAGCTTATACGCAAAAAGCAATTGTGTTGGTTTCATGATTATTTTGGGGAAAGATGAGAGAGCAAAATTTGAGGATATCAGGGCCACGCTCTCTGATGCTGTCTGCCGGCAATATGACAACGCCCAAACCTACCACGACGGAAAATGGGTCATGTTTGAGCCGACAGATGCAACCGATTTCAGCGACTATATGAAATTGTTAGCTATTAAAAGAAAACCCAATCGACAATAAACCCGATCCGCCCGGGGATTTCATCCAAAGATGAAATCCCCTCTTTCTAAAAAAATCCAACCAGCATCCCCCAAACGGCGCCGCTGTACGGCGCCCCCGTCAGCCGCCTCACTCCCATCGCCCGCTCCCCTTCCGCCTGCCGTGGACCAGAAAAACAAACACACACTACCCACAGCCAAATCAGAATAAATAGGAGTATACCACCATGAAACCGGATGACATTTTAGCGTATTGCCTTAAAACCCTAACCGGAACAATCCTTATAGAAAGCTGGGGCGAACGGGGGATTTTCTACAACCCCAACCGCACTTTGAAGCGCGGCACATACGTGCTGACGGTCAAGGAAAAAGACGGAGCGAACGACAAGAGTTCCCATCTGAACCGACAAGGCATTTACCGCGTAAATCTCGGGCTTAAAAAAACCACCTTCCAAAGCCTGTTCGGCCCTGTCCCCGCCCGTCCCACAGCAGGCGGAGTTGTTGAGATGCCCTATGACTTCACCGCAGCAGACTGCCTATTGCCGCATCCTGTGTACGCTTGGATGGGGTGGATCAGCATTCTCAATCCATCCCCATCAACCTTCGGCAAATTAAAGCCTTTGATCCAGGAATCCTACGAATCTGCCGTTGAAAAATTCAAAAAAAGATAATGTGGTTATCCCTTTTCATCAGCCAGAGAAAAAAGTCCTGATTATGGGATATATCGGAGAGTAAAATCAGGCCATGAACCCAAAATGGAGGGAAAGAGTCATGGCAAAGAGCAAGCGGTATCCTCTGGGACATTTATGAAAGAGTTTTCCACCGGGGCAAAATGCCGGGAGTATATGGCAAATTTGCGGTGGGCGGGCGGATTTGTCTGCCCTAAATGCGGCTGCCGCCACGCTTGCCCGCTATCCAATGGTCGGTATCAATGTGCCGAATGCCGCTGGCAAACCTCAGTGACAGCGGAACAGTGCTTCACAAGAGCCATATGCCGCTGACGCCGTGGTTTCTGGCATTCTATTTTGTGAGATAGGATAGGCGGGGCATTTCCGCCGTTCAACTGGCGGCGATGCTTGGAACAACCTACAAAACCGCATGGTCCATGCTCAGACGCATCCGTATTGCCATGGGCCGGCGGGATGAAACCCATCAGCTGTGCGGGATCATTGCGTTTGATGATGCGTACTTTGGCGGGCCAACTGTTGGCAAAAAACGGGGCCGGGGTACAGAAAAGGCGAAAGTTTTGGTGGCTGTGTCTCTGGATGAGCGGGGGAATCCCCTCTATGCCAAGATGCGGGTCACACAGAAGAGCAAGCGGGCCTGTGTCAAAAAATTTGCCCAGGGCAGCACAATTCACAATGATGGTTACAGGAGCTATATCCCGGTTCTAAAAGACTATACCCATGAGCACAAACCCTACGATCCCAATTCTGGTTTGCTCCACTGGCTGCATATCGTAATCAGCAACGCCAAGGCGTTCATCTTGGGTACTTACCATGGCCTGCCCAAGAAGCCCCGCCAAGCCTACTTGGACGAATATTGCTTCCGTTTCAGCCGCCGTGGCTTTGCCCCACGCCTCCAGGCGCGTTTGGCCTTAGCTGTCGGCACTTCTGAACGGCTGAGTTAAAGGGATAACCACAAAAAGAAAATAATGCTTACTTACCGGGGATTTCATCTTAGGCAAAATCCCCCCCTTCCCAGAAAATCCAAACAGCACAATCCCCCAAACACACAGCCTCCATATACGGCGCCCGCCCCCATCAACCGCCTCGCTTCAATAGCCCATCCGCGTGGGCGCACATTGTACGCCCGCCCTCCCCCCATGCAGAGGTTGCCGATAAAACGATCGCACAATACCCACAAGCGTCCCCGGCCCTCCCAACGAAGGCCCCAGCGCATATAGAAATTTTAGGAAATCCCATTCCCAGGCCCCCTTCCAAACGGAATAGCCCTATCGCCCCGCTCCCGCCGGCGCCCTGCCGCTCCCAAAACGAATCCGTCCCCTCCTTCTTCGGCGCCCTCACCGCCGCTCCGGCGCTTCCCGTTGCACAAAGCGATGCAATTCACGCCCTCTAAACCCCCATTTTTTGCACCAAAATCGCGTTTTTTCCCGGTTTTTTTCGCTTCTCAAAGTCCCTCTTTCTCCAAAAACCGTATCAAAAAGCCCACTTACACGCCTCCCGTCCCCACGAAAACGAGAGCCAAACGCCGTCCTCCGCCCCCTCCAGGCGTCACAGCGCACAGGAAAACAGCCGCGCTTAACCCAAAGCCGCATTCCGCCCAAATTCCTTCAAGAAAACGTTGGATTAGCGCGAAATTTAGAGGGAGACAGTCCAAAATGTTTCTTAAATACATAACTAAAATAGTTGGGATCCGCATAACCGGTCTGCTCAGCAATACGGTAGGTTTTCTCATCGGTATCCCGAAGGAGCCGCGCGGCATGTTCCATCCGCACCCGCGTCAAGCAGGTAATAAAGCTCTCCCCGGTTTCCCGCTTAAAAAGTGTCGAAAAATAGGCCGGAGAAAGGTGCAAATGGGCACAAATCGTCTCTACACTTAACTCACAGTCCGCATAACGGGCGGCAATAAAGCCCCGGGCCTGCTCCACGGTTTTCCAAGCTGAGTCCGTCCTCTGGCGGCTCAGGCGCTCCCACAGACGCAGAGTCCGGCCCAAAAGCCACTCCTCCAGCTCCCCCAAGGAGCGGAAGTCCGTGATGGATACCATACCCGTGAACCGGGGGCCGAATACCTCCCCGATCTCCACGCCGTTGGCCTGCGCCAAGCGGGTCAAGGTGGTAAGCATCTCCTGAAAGAACAAGTGGCTCTGGGGCAGGGACAGCCGGGCGGCGCGGACCCGGTCCACCTGCGCGTGGATCAAATCGGCCACCTGCTCCCTTGTGCCCAGCTTCACCGCGGCGGAGAGGGCCCGCTGGTCCGCCTCCTCCAAGGTGAGGCAGGCAGAGCGGTTGGGCTCCAAGTCCCCGATGTAGAGCACCTGTTCCACGCCCATGAGGACCCGATAGTCCGCCGCGGCGGCGGCACCCTCCGCCGAGCTGCGGAGCTGCTCCGGCCCGGCGCAGGGCCGTCCCAAGCCCACAAACAGCGTCAACCCCAGATGGGCCTGCGCCAAGAGGCACAGCCGGCCCAGCTCCTCGGTGAGGGCATAGAGCATTCCCTCGTCCTTCAGCTCTATCAGAAGGGCCACCGCCTCGTTGTAGAGGACAGTGCGCAGGGCACAGCCCTCCAAGGTGAAATGCTGCTCAAAGAAGGAGCGGACGGACAGGTGACGCAGGCCGTCAGGTCCGCCATCCTCGCCGTCCCCAGCGGCGTCGGAGAGCACCAGCGCCACCGCCCAGCAGCCTATGGAGAGGGTGATATCATACCGCGCCGCCCGCTCCCGCACCTGCTCCAGTGGGATTTTTCCATCCAAGAGACGGGTGTAAAACAGCTCCCGCAGGAGGGGCAGGCTCTCCTCATACCGGCGGCGCAGGGCCTCAATGTCCTGCTGAGCGGTGCGCTCTTGGTCCAGCTGCTCCCGCAGGCGGGTGAGCACGGCGCTGAGTTCCGGGGCATTGATGGGTTTTAAGATGTACTCAGACACGTTCAGGCCCACCGCCTGCCGGGCGTACTCGAACTCATCGAAGCCGGAGAACACCACCAGTTTGGCCGCCGGCAGCAGGGGCCGCAGCCGCCGGCACAGCTCCAAGCCATCCATGTAGGGCATCTTGATATCGGTAAGCACCACATCCGGTTGAAGCTGCTCGGCGAGCTCCAGCGCCTCCACCCCGTTCTCCGCCGCCCCTGAGAGGGCAAAACCCAGCCCTGACCAGTCGATCTTCCGGCGAATCCCCTCCCGCAGCTCTTCCTCATCGTCTACCAGCAGCACCCGGTATTTCTCCATAGCGTCGCACCTCCAGCGGTCAGGGCATGGCGTTTTGCGCTGCAAAACGCCATCGCCCATGGGCGATAATCCGACATTTGCCTAATTATACCATAGTCTGGCGGGATTGGGAACAGAAATCATATGATTTACACCAACATGTATAACCATAAAACACAGGCACATAAAATGCGCCTGTGTTTTTCTTCCCTATCAGTTCCCGATTAAAAATTTATACAGCCGAGGAATTCACGGGTCCCCGGAGAGCCGGTTTTCTACAGGCTCATGCATTTCTATCACATATATTGCCTGTGCAGAACATGTCTTAGGGCATGCTCGCCACACCAATGCGCTATCGTCCGCTTCAAAACTGAGCAGTTTTTGGGGGGCATACTTCTTCCCATCATAGGGGTACTTCTTTAAACATATCGCATTGGGCCGATATGTTACTTCTTTTGGATATCTGACAATAAATTCAACACAATCTACCTTTCTTGCGTAGATAAAGGGGCAGACAATAATTGTGTTACCGAGATGTTTTTCATCAATTCGATCCACACTTGGCATCGTATAGGACACGATCAGCCTGTCAATATCCTTATTCCCATTAAACACGACAAACGCATGAAAGTATTCTCTACAGAGGGGGCCAAGAAAGGATTTT
>CANPBB010000101.1 GCA_947572235.1 uncultured Clostridia bacterium | reverse complement strand
AGGGGGCGGGGCTCTCCGGCGAGGGGGCGGGGCTCTCCGGCGAGGGGGCGGGGCTGTTACTATTTTGTAATACTTTTCTGCATAATTGGCAGAATGCGGCATAGAAATGGAGGGATGGGCTCTTTGCAAAGTACGAAGAAATTGTAAGAATAAATCGAAAACTTGACAAATCCTTTTTTCTGCGTTATACTCTACCAAGTTTTTAGAACGGTAACAAAAAGTAACAAACAGGTTTGCCGCTCCCTGAGGGCGGCTATACTGGGATTGGTTACAGACTGCTGCCAGAAAAAAACGATCAGGAGGTACTACTATGTTTACTCATGGCAAGAGGCCGCTGAGCCTGTGGCTCGGGCGGCTTGTGGCCGCGGGGATGCTGTTGGCGCTCCTTGTGTTTATGTGTTCCCTGCGCTCCCCCGCGGTGGAGGTCTCTGCCGCCGAGCGGGAGGAGGAGGCCGTTTTGGACAGCCGGGAGGAGATCTTTGTCACCACCAGCGCCACCCTCACCTCCCGCAGCAGCGCCGCGGAGGTGACGTTCCCGGCGGGGACGGAGGTGGTGATCCGCTCCGCAGACGCCCTGCGGACTGTTGAGACGCGGGAGGAGACGGTGGCGCAGCTGCTGGGCCGGCTGCGCATGGAGGTCAGCCCCATTGAGATGGTCTCCGTGGATCTGACCGCTGACCCCATTGAGATGGTCATTGACTCCCAGCTGATCCTCTACGAGGTGGATGAGACCATTACACCCGGCGAGGTGGTCTATGTGGACAGCAATATCCTGCCCACCTGGTGCGAGCAGGTGGTGGAGCAGGGGCATGACGGCGTGAAGCGCACCGTCTACGAGGTGGTCTACAGCCAAGGGCAGGAGGTCTCCCGCCAGCTGGTGGAGGAGACGGACACGGAGCCGGCGACTACGGTGATTCAGCGGGGCACCTTGGACAACTTCGCCCCCAATCAGGAGGCGGTGGCCCAGATTGTCACCAATGAGGACAAGACCGGCACCATCGTGCTGGAGAACGGCCAGAGCGTCACCTTCCACGACGTGATTGAGATGCGGGCCACCGCCTACTCCAGCGAGGACCCGGGCGTGGGCACGCGCACCGCCTCGGGCACCACCGTCCGGGTGGGCGCGGTGGCGGTGAAGAAGGAGCAGATCCCCTTCGGTACCAAGCTGTACATTGTCAGCAACGACGGGGCCTACCTCTACGGCTTCTCCATCGCGGAGGACACCGGCGGCGGCATCCGGGAGAACCGGATCGACCTGTACTTTGACACCGCCGCCGAGTGTATCCAGTTCGGCGTGCGCAACTGTACCGTGTATGTGCTGGATTGAGCAGATGATCCCTAATTTAGGATGACAAAAGAGCCTCCCAAAGGGTGGCACTCATAAGACAGCATTAGAAATGTTTTCGGGAAACGGCGCAGCCTGCAGGCTATGCCGTTTCTCCATTTTGCAGGTCATTTAGTAAAGACGCGGGGAGTATTCCCACAAGGTCATAGGAAATGTCAATCTGCTGTTCCCTATGCCCCTTTGACTTGTCCGGCGCGTGGACGTACACCGCCTTTACCATGTCATTTCAAACAGCAGGCGTTAATTCGCCCAAGTCAAGATATTTCCGCACTTTGCTGATGAACCTGTCAATGTCCCCTGCCGCGTGGGAAATGCGCCCACAAAGCCGCCTGTATCAATGCTTTTTCAGCCCCTGCTGCGTAACAAAGGGCATGAAAAAAAGCGGGCAGGAAACGCATGGTTTCTTGCTCGCTTTTTTCTGCGCCCTGTATGGCAGCTGCCCTATTTCAGTTTGTCGGTTGATACTGTTTTATGAGCAGCTACCAAATGGAGGCTCTTTTGCTGTTCTCCGCTGAGGATTGGCAGGCGGCAAGCTCATGCCATGGGGGAAAGGCGGATGGACGATCTATGCCAAGGCGGGACGGCGGCGGGGGGCAGGGCCGTACTGGACGTGGCGGGCGCACCAGAAGTAGGCCGGGATCAGGAACAGATCCGCCAAGACCCAGGCCGCCGGGGAGGCGAAGCAGGCCGCCGAGTAGCCCAAAGCCGGCACCAAGCGGGCCACCAGGCCCCGGCCGGCCATCTCCATGACCCCCGCGCAGGTGGCCAGCGGGGAGAATCCCATGCCCTGGATCATAAAGCGGTAGATATTCACCGCGGAGAGGGGGAAGTAGAACAGGGCCTGCGTCATCATGTACTGCTGGGCCAAGACGGCCAAGGGGGCGCTGGCCTGGTCCAAAAAGAGCATCACCATGGGGCCCCCTAAGAGGGCCACGGCGCCTAAGGCGATGACGGCGTATACCGCGCCCAAGATTGTGCAGGCCAATGTGCCCTGGTGGAGGCGCTCCCACTTTTTGGCGCCTACGTTCTGCCCGCCGTAAGTGACCATGGCGGCGCCCATAGCGTCAAAGGGGCAGCAGAGGAAGATGGCGGCCTTGTTGGCGGCGGTGGTGGCGGTGACGTAGGCGGTACCTAAGGAGTTCACCGCGGTCTGGAGCATGATGCTGCCGATGGCGGTGATGGAATACTGGAGGCCCATGGGGAGCCCCAGGGTGAGGAGGGTGCGGGTCCGCGCCCAGGAGAAGGTCCAGTCCTCCCGCTGGAGCTTCAGAATGTCGAAGCCACGGCAGACCCGGATCAGGCACCCGATCCCCGCCATCAGCTGGCTGAGGACTGTGGCCAGGGCCGCGCCGAAGACGCCCATGCCGAAGGTGATGATAAACAGAAGGTCCAGCGCGATGTTGGTGAGGGAGGCCGCTGCCAGCCAGAGGACCGGGGTGCGGCTGTCCCCCAGGGAGCGGAGGATGCCAGCGGCCATGTTGTAGAGAATATACCCCCCCAAGCCGGCGAAGATGACGGCGATGTAGCGGAAGGCGTCCTCGTAGATGTCCGCGGGGGTGTGCATGGCGGTGAGGATGGCCCGGCAGAGGACCAGGGTGGCGGCAGTTACCAGCACCGCGCAGATTAGGCAGCACTGGGCGGCGCAGGCCACGTACCGGCGCAGCTCCGCATAGTCCCCGGCGCCGAACTGCTGGGCCACCGGGATGGCGAAGCCGCTGCACAGCCCCACGCAGCCGCCCACCACCAGAAAGTTGATGGAGCCGGTGCTGCCCACCGCCGCAAGGGCATTGCCGCCTAAAAACTTGCCCACGATGGCGGTGTCCACCGCGTTATAGAGCTGCTGGAACAGCAGCCCGAGGAGTATGGGGACGCCGAATTGGAGCAGAAGCTTCATCGGGCGCCCGTTGGTCAGGTCCTTGGTCATAGGAATCACCTCGCTGCAAAATCCTGACTATTATAATCCCGGAGAGGCAAAATGCAAGGGGCGAAATGGACAATTATTTTCCTAGCCGGCGGCGGAATCTCCACAGTTTTGAACAGCGCCTCTCCCGGCGGGGAGAGCTGGCGGCGCGGACGGGGATTCGGGGAAAAAACAGCCGCCGGCGGAGGTAAAATTATCTAAAACGGAATTGCTATCAATGGTTCTCTCTGCTATAATAGGACTGCTGTGGCAGGAGAGGGGAGAGGCACAGGCTGCGGCGGCGCTGTCTGCAAAACGGCGCGGCTTTATCAGCGGTCCTGCTTCGTACAGGAGAGGAGACGATCTCATATGAAAAAAACCGTGAGGCGGCGCCTTTTGGCAGTACTGGCCGGGATGGCGGTGCTGCTGTCCGGCTGTGCCCAGAGCGGCGGCGGGGCGCTGACTTGCAGCGCTTGGAGCGGCTATGAGAGGTTCTTTGCTTTGGCCGGTGAGACCTATCCGGAGATCCCGATAGAGCGCAGCCCCTATGAGGGGGGCAACCGCACCGGCTACAGCTGGGCGCAGATGCGCGCGGACGATATCCCCGATATCTTTATCACCTCTCAGATTCTGGACGAGATGCTGGCCAAGGAGCGTCTGGCGGATCTCTCCGGCTATGATTTTATCAACCGCTTTACTACCTCCGTTTTAGATCAGGTGGCTGTGGACGGCGGGATCTATCTGCTGCCGGTGAACTACGGCATGTACGGGATCTTCTACAACCAGACGCTGATGGAGGAGCACGGCTGGCAGGTTCCCCAGAACTTCACGGAGCTGGAGGCACTGTGCGGGGAGATCCGGGAGGCGGGGCTGATCCCCGGGGTGCTGGGCACCCAGCTGACGGGGAACGCCTTCTCCACGGTGTTCAATCTGGCTAAGACCGACTGGCTCACCACCCCGGAGGGGGTGGCTTGGGAGAGCCGCTTCCTGCTGGGGGAGGCAGACGCCGCCGGCATGTGGGAGGGCACCATGGACTATGTCCGGCGGTATATGGACATAGGCATGTTTACCACCGACCCGGAGGACCGGAACAATCCGGACATAATTTTGGACTATTTGGGGAACCGGAGGGCGGTATTCTGTACGGCGGTGATGACTGTCAACATCACGGAGTTCCCGGAGACGGGGGATAAGATCGGCATGATGCCCTTTATCAGTGAGGACGGCAGCAAGAATATTTATATGTACAATCCCACCAGCTATATCGGCATCAGCCGCCGGCTGACGGAGCCGGGGAATGAGGAGAAGCTGCAGCAGGCGGTGCAGCTTCTGTCCCTGCTCTACTCCCCGGAGGGGCAGGAGGCCTTCCTCACCGAGGAGACGCCCTGCGTGCTCAGTGTGCTGGAGAGCGGCAGGCTCTCCCCGGAGGCGCTGGTCTATGACGCCCAGCGGGCGATGTGGGAGGGACGGGCCTTCCCCATGACCTACGCCGGCTGGGAGGGCATCCTATCGGACGTGGGGCAGGCCTTTAAGGAGTGGCTTCGCGGGGAGGGGGCCATGGATGGGCCCGCCTGCATAGAGAGGATGGACGCGCTCCAGCGGGACTGCCTCTCCCAGGCGGGGACCGTGGACTTCTGTCAGGCGGAGGCGGACTTCACCTTGGAGGAGACAGGCGCGCTGCTGGGGAAGGCCCTGGGGCAGGCGGCGGACGCCGACGCGGTGCTGGTGCCTGTGGGCACCTTCTATCAGGAGGGGACGGCGCTGCGCGCCTGCGTTACCGGCCGGCTCTACCAGGGGGGCATCAATACGGAGATCGTCAGCACCATCCTGCCCGCTTACAGCGGGGAGTACGCCGCGGCGGAGGCCACCGGGGCGGAGATCAAGGCGCTGGCACAGTCGGGGTTTGACGCCGCCGGAGACGGAAAGGGCTTCCCCTATGTGCTGGTGACGAGAGGGGACCGGGAGCTGGAGGACGACGCGGTCTACCGGGTGGCCCTCCTCGTCGGGGGCTATACCGAGGAGACGGCGGAGCGGCTGCATATTGATACAGTGGAGTGCCAGCTTCAAGCCGCCCTGCGGGCATATTTGACCGAGCAGGGGACGGTGTCGCCGGGAAGCGGCTCCTATGAGTAGATCAGAGAGAGAAAACGAGGGCCGGCTGGCCGCGTCCGAGGACGATATCACCCGGCGCTGAGACGGCGGAGGAGGCGGGACATATGAGGACAAGGGATCAGGAGCAAAAGCGGAATGTGGTGCTGCCGGCGGTGCTGTCGGTGTGCCTGCTCTTGTTTCTGGCGGCGGGCGGGGCCTATTTTACACGCTATCTCCAAGAGCAGATCTTTGTGGAGCGCACCACCCAGCTGGACGAGATCACCGCGCAGGTGCGGGCCAATCTGGACAATGCCCTGAACTTCCACTGGAATGATCTCACCGCTGCCGTCAACATCATCGAGCAGGGGGAGTGGCCCGGACAGGGGGATGTGTCGGAGATGCTGCGCCGTCTGGAGGAGCTGCTGGCGATGGAGGAGTACAGCGCCACGCTGATGCTGCTGGACAGCGGGGGGAACTGCTATGACGCCAGCGGGCGCTACGGCGTCTGGGCGGACATCGACCTGATCGCCGGCGGGGCGGACCGCTACACCTTCATCGCCGACGGCTTTATGCCGGACAGCAACTACTGGGCCTTTGTGCAGCGCTTTCGGGAGCCAATCACCACGGCAGACGGGGCGGTGAGCTTTACCCACATTGTCCTGCGCAAGGATGTGCAGACGCTGACCGACTACTATGACAGCGGGGCCTACGGCAATCAGAATGAGACCTACATCCTCAAGAGCAACGGCACGCGGATGTACGACAATACCTCCCAGAAAACCAAGATTATCCAGGCCTACAACGTGCTGAAGGTGCTGGAGGAGATGGAGGGGCAGACCCATACGGATATCCGCGCGGAGCTGGAGGAGCAGGATACCGTCAGCGACCGGTTCCAGTATGAGGGGGTGGAGTACTACTACTGCATTGCGTCTCTCCCGAAGTACGACACACTGCTGCTGTTTCTCACGCCGGCGGAGTTTGTGGCGCCGGGGACGGTGAATATGGTGGGGGCCGTGGTCAAGATGCTGCTGATTATGGGCGCGGTGCTGCTGGTGATGCTGGCTTTGGCCGCGGCGCTCTTCGCCATGCAGCAGAGCAGCGCGCGGCTTTTCCGTCAGGAGCAGGAGAACCTGCGCCGCCAGGCGGAGATGAACCAGCGGCTGGAGGAATCCAACGCCATGCTGGCCTCCGCCAAGGAGACGGCGGAGCAGGCCTTCCAGATCGCCGAGGAGGCCAATCGGGCCAAGAGCTCCTTCCTCTCCAACATGAGCCACGATATACGCACGCCCATGAACGCCATCGTGGGCTTTGCCGCCCTCTTGGGCCGGGATGTGGAGAATCCGGAGAAGGTGCGGGAGTATACCAAAAAGATCACCGCCTCCAGCCAGCACCTGCTGGGGCTGATCAACGACATCCTTGATATCAGCAAGATCGAGGCGGGGAAAACCACGCTGAATCTGTCCGACGAGAGCGTGGTGGAGCTGATTGAGGGCATCGACGCCATTATCCGGCCCCAGATGAAGGCCAAGGGGCATACCTTTGAGGTCTACAGCCATCAGCTCAAGCACGAGCGGGTGGTGATGGATAAGCTGCGGCTGAATCAGATCCTCTTAAACCTGCTCTCCAACGCGGTGAAGTACACCCCCGACGGGGGGCATGTGACACTGACAGTGCGGGAGCTGCCCCAGTACGCCAAGCAGCTGGCCCACTTCCGCTTCACCGTGGCCGACAACGGTTATGGCATGAGCCCGGAGTATCTGACCAGGATCTTTCACGCTTTTACGCGGGAGGAGGACAGCGTTACCAACCGGATTCAGGGCACCGGGCTGGGGATGGCCATCACCAAGAACCTGCTGGATCTGATGGGCGGCAAGATCACCGTGGAGAGCGAGAAGGGGAAGGGGTCCACCTTTACGGTGGATTTGGAGCTGCACATCAGCGAGCAGGCGGTGGACCAGGACTTCTGGCGCAAGCATGGCATCTTCAGGCTTTTGACGGTGGACGACGAGGAGGTCATCTGCCAGAATGTTCAGCTGACCATGGAGGGTACCGGCGTGGCGGTGGACTACGCCCTAAGCGGGGAGAGCGCCCTTGAGATGGTCCGCCGGCAGGCGGCGGCGGGGACGCCCTACGACATCGTTCTGCTGGACTGGAAGATGCCGGATCTGGACGGGGTGGAGACCGCCCGCCGCATCCGGCGGGAGATCCGCGAGCACATGCCCATCCTGATCCTCACCAGCTACGACTGGCCGGAGATCGAGGAGGCCGCCCGGGAGGCCGGGGTGGACGGCTTTTTGCCCAAGCCCTTTTTCCTCACCAGCTTCCGCAGGAATGTGGACAGCGTGCTGAACCGGGAGCTTCCGGGGGGCGGGGAGGACCAAGAGGAGGAGGCGGCGGACAGCTTCCTCCGGGGTATGCGCATCCTGGTGGCGGAGGACAACGAGATCAACGCGGAGATCCTCAGCGAGCTGCTGGATATGTCCGGGGCTTTCTGCGACATCTATGAGAATGGGAGGCTGGCGGTGGATGCCTTTGCCGCCTCGGTGCCCGAGCAGTATCAGCTGATTTTGATGGACGTGCAGATGCCGGTGATGAACGGCTATGAGGCCACGCAGGCCATCCGGCAGCTGAGCCATCCCATGGCCCGGCAGATTCCCATTATCGCCATGACCGCCAACGCCTTTGCCGAGGACATCCGGGACGCCCTGGCGGCGGGGATGGACGCCCATGTGGCCAAGCCCATCGACATGGCCGTGCTGGAGGAGGCCGTGCGGGAGGTGATGGAGGCCCGGCGGCGGGACAGCGGTGTCTCTGTGGGCGGAGAATAGACGTGACATGAAAACCGGAGCGGCTTGGCCGCTCCGGTTTTTGTGTCTGGGGATGGCGGGGGGTTACTGGGGAGGGGTGTCGAACACCGTTTCGCTCAGGTCCAGCTCCAAGCCGCAGCGGTTGTCGATGTCGGTTCCGTTGCCGGAGAACACCGTGTCGGGGAAGCTCAGCGCCATCCGGTTGGGCACCCGTTCAAAAAGGATGCCGGTGCCGTTGTTTCGGAAGATGTCCCCTCTGTAGTGGGAGCTCATTGGGAGCGCGGTGTCGGCGTTGTAATGGAGGCCGATGCCGTTGTCCTCGAAGGTGCACTCAAAGGCGCTGACCCAAGCGTCCTGCACCAGTACGCCGGTGCGCCAGCCGGAGATACGACAGCCCAAAAGGAATGCGCTGGAGGCGGCGGACAGGCCTACGCTGCTTTTGTCCCCCACAAGGTCGATGTCATAGATCCAAGTGTGTCTTTTGATTGGGGTCGGCAGGCGGATGGGGCCGGTAAAAACGGTGCGTCCGCCCTCCTCGGCGCCGTAGAGATTGATCTCCCGGGGGATGGTGAGGCCTCCGTCGTAGGTCACAGGGGGCAGATGGATGTCCACGGTGTTCGGTCCGCCCCCTGTGATCTCATTTAGGCTGTCCAGCAGGGCCTGTACCTCCTCCACGGTGTTCAGGGGCGTATCCTCCGGGGTAAAGCGGTAGACCTCCAAGGGGTGGGCTTCCATGGCCTGATAGAGGTGAATGACATCCCCGTTCTTCATTTCGATGGTCCACTGGAAGGTCCCCTGACCGCTGCCGGAGTAATAGTGGATGGAGGAGACCAAGGCGGCCTCTGGGGCGTAGTCCTCCCGTGGGATCGGCTCGTCGCAGGTCCAGGGCAGCTCCTCGCTGTCCGTCTCCACAAAGGCGGCGGTAACCCGCTCCACCTTCTCCATAAATTCGTCCTTGGCGTTGGCGCTGCTCTCCGGGTGGTTGATATATAGACACTGGGGGAAGATGTACGACTCGTCGCTCACATCCACCTGCTGGGAGATCTCCGGGGCCGGAACAAAGCGGTCGTTTATCCAGCCGGCCAGCACCTGATAGGTGACGCCGCCGTCGGTATAGAGAATCTCGGCGGTGCCGTTGTCGCAGACCTGGGGGCGGCTGCGGAGGTAGAGTCCCCCGGTCAGCAGCAGGGCGGC
>CANPBB010000100.1 GCA_947572235.1 uncultured Clostridia bacterium | reverse complement strand
CCCCCCCCCCCCCCCCCCCCCCCCCCCCCCCCCCCCCCCCCCCCCCCCCCGCCGGGTGGTTTTCTATGGAAGGGCCGCGGGGAGCTATCCCTCCAGCTCTTGGAGATACTCGCCTAATAGGGCCAGCCCCTCTTGGAAGTAGTCCGGGTCGCCGAAGCCGTAGCCGATACGGAAGCTCCGCTCCTGCTGGAAGCAGCCGCCTTGGCACACCAGGACGCCCTTCCGCTCCAGCAGGTCCTCCGCGAACTTCTGGGCGGGGATGTCGAAGTCGTAGTAGACATAGGATGTGGAGCCCAGACTGTCGCAGGCCAGGCGCAGGTGGGGCTGGGTCTTGAGCCACCGGTGGAGCACCGCCCGGGAGGCCTGGGTGATCTGGCGGTTGCGCGCGTAGAATACCTCCTTGTGCTCCAAGATGATGGCCGCCATCAGCTCGTTGATGGGCCCCTCGCAGATGCTGTTGTAGGAGCGGATATTCATCAGCGGCTCGATGAGGCGCAGGTCGCGGGTGACGATCCAGCCCACACGGAGGCCGGCGCTGGAGAATACCTTGCTGGTGCCGGCGGTGACGATGCCCTTCTCATAGAGGTCGCAGATGGAGGGCATATACCCCTCGCCGAGGCCCCGGTAGATCTCGTCGCAGAGGATGTAGGCGTCCACCTTCCGGGCCATCTCCACCAAGGACTCCAGCTCCGGTTTGGAGAAGGTGTAGCCGGTGGGGTTGCCGGGGTTGGTCAGGCAGATCATCCGGGTGTTCTCGTCCACCATGGCCCGGATCTTCTCCAGATCCACCTTGTACGCCTCCCCCTCGCCGCAGTTGAAGGTGCGCACCTCGCTGCCCAGGGCGGCGGGGATGGAGTAGTGCTGCTGGTAGCTGGGGAGGACGCAGACCACGTTGGTCCCCGGCTCGCAGAGGGCCTGACAGACGATGGAGTTGGCCCCGGTGCCCCCGTGGACGGTGAGGACCATCTCCGGCGTCACCGCGCCGTCGTAGAGGCCGGCGATGGCCTTCCGCAGGCGGGGCATCCCCTCAAAGCAGCCGTAGTGGAGGCTCATGTCCTCAATCTCCTGGAGGAACTCCTCCCGATCAGTGCCGGTGAGCGCCAGCATCTCCGCCACAGTCACCGGCTTGCAGCAGCTGGAGCCAAAGTTGTACTTGGCCTTGCTGTCCAGGGGGTTCAGCCAGAATTCCAGTTCAAAGCGGTCAATTTTCACGGTAAATACCCCTTTCATTCCATGAGGAATGAGGAATTCCCCCCAGAGAGAGTTTTGGTTCGATTCAAACCCCTCGCCGCAGGCGGCACCTCAATTCCTGATTCCTAATTCCTATTCCTAATTCTTAACTCCTGCTCCTAATTCCTAATCCTGCTCAAATGTCCGCCGTCAGGCCTGTTCCCGCCCTGGCGGCGGCCTCGATGGCCCGCTTGCCGGTCACAAGGTCTAAAAGGGCCAGACCGGTGGCGTCGAAAATGGTGGTCTGCTCCGGGTCCGTCCGGCCGGGCAGGGCGCCGGCAAGGACTTGGCCGATCTCCCCAGCCACCCGCTCCCGGGTGATGATCCCCTGTTTGACGGGCAGCTCCAGCTCCCCCACCCGGAGGCACTGGCCGATATCGTCGGCAAAAACGCGGGCGTCCCGGAAAAGCTCCGGATCCAGCTCCTCCTTGCCCTCCATGTCCGCGCCGATGCAGCTGAAATGGGTCCCCGGCCGGACCCACTCCCGGCGGATCACCGGGGCACGGGAGGGAGTGATGGTAACGACCACGCCGCTCTGCCCCACCGCCTCGCCCAGGTCCCCCGCCGGCTGGATGGCGACGCCATAGGTATGGATGCCGAAGCCCTCCCGCAGGCGGTCCGGGCAGGCGGCGGCGAAGGCCTGCTCGTTGTCCTTGTCAAGCTGATCCGCCACAAAGATCCGCCGGAGGCCCGGCATGGTGGTGAGGGCGGCGGCGATCTGGAAGATGGCCTGCTTCCCCGCCCCGAGAACCGTGAGGGTGTCCGCCTCCGGCCGGGAAAGAGCCGCCGCCGCCACGGCCCCCGCCGCGCCGGTGCGCATACAGGTGATGTAGGCGGCGTCCATCACCCCCAAAGGCAGGCCGGTGCGGGAGTCGAACACCATCAGCATCCCGTTGAAGGGCGGCAAGCCCCGCTCCCGGTTGCCGGGAAAGTTGTTGAGCATCTTCAGGCCGTGGATCTGCTCCGCGCCGAACACAGCCCCGGAGCGGATGTCCATCACCGCTTTTTGTTCCTCGAAGTGGTGGGCCACCAGCGGCCAAACCGCCGTCTCCCCCGCCGCCTTCAGGCGGTAGGCCTCCCGGACGCCCTCGATAACGCTGGGCAGGTCCAGCACGCGCTCCAAGTCCCGGCGGCCCAGAATGATTACTTGCATGGCCTATTCCTCCCTGTACCGTTATGACTAACCGTCTCGCTGACCTGATTATGCGGCAGATCCGGCGCAATTGCAAGAGGGCATTTTTGTTGGATTTCACAGTCTGCGGATGTAAAATTGTAGAATTTTATATTTTGCAGCCTTGTATGCGGGCGGGGTGTTTTTATAGATATGGCGGCACGCTTGCAAAAAATATCGGTGTATGGTACATTAGAGGGCGGTACGGAGAAATCCCCCCGTCCCTTGCGGCTGCAATCGCGTTTTTAGTTTCTGTAGAATTTTACAGTGTTCCCCTATGCAAAGAATGTTTTTTCTATAGGAGGGCCTCCCATGCGCCTTACGGTCAGCGATATTCTCAGTTTTGACTGCTTCCGCTCCCTCCGCCTGATTGCCGGGCAGGGGGGACTGCAGCGGACGGTCAGCGGCTGCGGCATTTTGGACTATGAGCTGGAGGCCAGCTTGAAGGGGAAGTATCTCCACACCAACTTCTACCCCGGACAGCTGGCGGTATCCTCGCTGTTCTTCGCCAAGAACAACCCCTTTTTGATCCGCGACGCCGTGAAGTATTTAGTCTCCCGGGGCGGCAGCGGCCTCCTGATCAAAAATGTGTTTCGCCTGCCCCTCCACGACGCGGTGCTCCGCTACGCCGACGCCAAGGACTTCCCCATCCTGCTCATTGACGACGGGCAGACCTACTTCGAGGAGCTGATCATTCAGATCGACCGATACCTCCGGGCCGCGGAGGACCTGTACGCGGCGGAGGAGCTTTTGGGCCGGCTCTACTATGAAAGGATGGACGGCGCGGAGAAGAAGGCCGCTGTCCGTCAGCTGCTCCCCCATTTCCACGACGAGTATTTGGCGGCCTTTCTGCGCATCGGGGAGCTGGTGCCGGAGCACCTTTTGCAGGAGGTCAGCGCACAGGCCAAAGGGCTTTTCCCCTTCCCCCACCGGGTCTTTCGGTGGCGGAAGGGGGTGGTGCTGCTGCTCTCCGAGGACACCCTCTGTCCCGAGGAGCTGTCCCCCGCTGTACTGGCTTTGGCGGACCGGCTGGGCCAGCCGGCTGTGGGGCTGAGCAGCGTCCACTTCGCGCCGGAGGAACTTGATCACGCCCTCCGCCAAGCGGTGCAGGCCGCCGCGGTCCACGCCCTGAGCCGGGACGACCCCCTGTCCCCGGCGGCCCCGCTGCTCCACTACCGGCAGCTGGGCGTCTATCGGCTGCTCCTGCCGCTGATCGGCCAGGAGGCCCTGGGACAGTATGCCGGCGGTATCTTGGAGCCGATCTTAGAGTTTGACGCGGAGAACCGGGGGAATCTGTTGGAGACACTGCTGCATCTGGTGCGCTGCGGCGGGGATCTGCACATGCTGGCCCGGTATACGGGGCAGCATGAGAATACCCTGCGCAACCGCTTGGAACGAATTCGGGGGCTTACCGGGCTGAACTATCGCCGTCCCGGGGACTATGAGGAGCTGGCGCTGGCGGCGCGCATCTATCTGCTGCGGAATGTGGAGGGATAGGGGTTCACTCTGTAAAAAGACCTTGGGCCGGCTTTGCCGGTCCAAGGTCTTTTGTACGCGGGGGAAACGGCAGCCGTCAGGTCAGGCCGATATAGGGAGCCACGGAGATGATCAGGGCGGACACCGCCAGGATGGGTACCAGAATCTTGGCCCACTGCTTTAAGAACACGTTGTAGGGCACGTTCACCAGCTCGCAGATGCCCATGTTTGTGGCGCTGGGGTAGACACAGCTCATGAAGTTGATGCCGCAGGTGAAAGCGGAGAGCAGCACCACCTGGCCGCCGATGGAGCCGGCGCCGGAGGAGGCGAAGAGGCCGAAGGCGATGGCTCCGAAGATGGGCATGGTGATGCCCGCCACGCCGCTGGTGGACTGGAGGAAGATGCCGATGAGCAGGTACACCAGCACCGCGGCGATGACGAAGGCCCACAGGGGTACGCCGGTGAGGAGCTTCTGAATCCAGTAGATGAAGGTGATGCTCATACCATAGGTCTTGGAGCCCATGAAGATGGAGATGCCTCTGGCGGTGGCCAGAACCAGCACCACGCCCATCAGGTCCTTGCAGCCGCTGGTGAACACGGAGACGAAGGTCTTCTCCGGAATCCTGGCGATGACGCCCACCACCACAGCGCCGATGAGCCACACGCAGGAGAACTCGTTGAAGTACCACCAGCCCAGCTCGCAGAAGTTGTTGGCGCCGAGGAGGTTCCCGATGAAGGTGCCCTGCATCTTGTACTGGAGGCCGTTGACTATGTCGAAAGCGGTGCCGTTCCCCATGGGGATGGCGTCCCAGGGGATGTAGCCGATGACGCAGATGAGGACCATGATGCCAAAGACCACCAAGGCCGCCTTCTGCCGGCCGGTCATCTTGACCTCGGCGGCGGCGTTATCGCCGTCTACGCGGGTGTTGATGTCGTCCAAGTGGGCCACGCAGGAGGCCTTCGGGTCCCGCTTCACCTTGGCGGCGTACCGGGTGACCATGACAATGCCCATGGCCAGCAGCACCACAAAGAGGACCAGGCGCAGCAGGATGCCGTCGCCCATGGACAGCTCCTCGTTGCCGATGGCGGAGATGGCGGCGCCGATGGAGTAGGGGTTGACGATGCTGGCCATGTTGCCGATGCCGGCGCCGATGAGGATGACCATCATGCCGGTGATCACGTCATAGCCCGCCGCCACAAAGAGGGGGATGATGACAATGGCGTAGGCGGGGAGCTCCTCGCAGGCGCCGTAGACCGTGCCCATCAGGGCGAATACGAACATCAGAATGGCAATCAGCACACTGCCCTTGAACTTCTTGACCAAGGCGCTGATGCCCGCGTCCAAGGCGCCGGTGTGGTTCAGTATGGCCAGAAAGCCGCCGGAGATGAAGATGGTGGCCGCCACGTCGGCGGCGGAGATCAGGCCCTGGATGGGGACGATGAAGAAGTCCCACAGGCCCACCGGGTCGGTGCCGGCGTCCTCCACCACGCCGCCGTCGCCGTCAAAGGCGGCGTTGTAGTGGATCACCTTGTTCCCGTCGTCGTCCGTCACCACCACGGAGGTGGGGACGATCCAAGTCAGGATGGCCACAATCGCTAAGAAGATCATGACGATGGACAGCGCGCTGGGCATCTTAAAGGTTTTCATAGTCTGTTCTCTCTCCTATTACAGTTCTTTATTGGGCCAGCCGGTAGATGGCCTCCACCATGATCTCCAGCCAGATGCGCAGGTGACGGAGCTCCACATGCTCGTCGGCCTTGTGCATCAGGTCCTCCTGCTCCGGCAGGAGGCAGCCGAAGCTGACGCAGTTGGGGATGGTCCGGGAGTAGGTGGCGCCGCCGGAGGCGATGGGCTGGCGCTGGGTGTCGCCGGTGATCTCCTGGTAGGCCCCCATCAGGGTGGTGACCAGGGGGGAGTCCTTGGGGATGTAGAGGGAGCCCTCGGTGCTCTGGACGGCGTAGGTATAGCCGGAGCCGGCGATGGCCCCCTTGACCTTCTCCTCCACCTCCGGGATCTCTTTGCAGATGGGCATCCGGCAGTCGCAGTACAGGTGCAGTTTGCCGTCCTTGACAAAAATCCGGCCCACGTTCAGCGTCAGGGGCCCCGTCTCGTCGGAGACCTTCAGGTCCATCAGCTCCCCGTAGATGCAGGTGCCGAAGCGGGCGTTGTAGAAGTCCACCACCTCCTTCAGCTCCCCCTCCAAGGGCAGCCGGGACAGCAGCTTCATCAGATAGCTGACGGCGTTCTTCCCGTCGTAGAGCCGGGCGGCGTGGGCGCCGACACCCTTGGCGGTGAGGGTCAGGCGGTCCCCGGAGATCCGGCAGTCGTAGAGCTCCGCCTCATCGCTGGCGGCGATGGCGGCGCGCAGGGCCTCCTCCATGGCGGCGGGCAGGGTGATCCGGGCGGAGGAGGGCACGGAGTTGAAGGCGTTGCCGCCCTCTATGTCGATTGCCTCGTTGAGCTCCCGGGTCAGGATGAACTGGAGCATGGCCTTCTCCGCGTAGATCACAGGAAAGCGGGAGTCGGGGGAGAAGGCCACGGTGGGCAGCTCCGGCTTGACCTCCTTTAAGTAGTAGGCCATGCAGTCCCAGTTGGTCTCCTCGTTGGTGCCTAAGATCATCCGCACCCGCCGGCTCAGCTTGACGCCGGAGTCCCTGAGGATTTTCAGCGCATGGAGGCAGGTGAGCACCGGGCCCTTGTCGTCCAGTGTGCCCCGGCCCCAGATCCTGCCGCCGGCAATCTCGCCGCCCCAAGGATCGTGGCTCCAGCCGTCGCCGGCGGGGACCACGTCGAGGTGGCCCACGATGCCCAGCAGCTCCTCGCCCTCGCCGGTCTCGATGTGGCCCACGTAGTTGTCAAAATTCTCGGTTTGAAAGCCCATGGCCTCCCCCATGTCCAGCGCCGCCTTCAGCGCCGCGGCGGGACCCTCGCCAAAGGGCATGCCCGGTTTTGCCTCACCCATTACGCTGTTGATGCGGCAGAGCGCGGCGATATCCGCCGCCAAGGGCTCCATAGCTCGGTCGATATACGCTGTAAAGTCCATCTCCTCTTCTCCTCTCTGGTGTGATAGATGGGGCTCCATCTACAGTCAAATTTTCCCCTGCAGCCGGAGGGGCGGAAAACGCGCGGTATCCGCCCAATATCTGGATGCAGGGGAGATATATGCAGTGTATCATATCCGCCGCACAAAAGCAAGCCGAAAAGTTTTTGCAGGACGGACATCCCTATCCCCGGCGGCGGACCAGCGCCTGGAGGAGGCCGATGATCCCAAGGACCATCAGCGCCGGGTAGACCAACAGATCGTCAAAGAGCACCGGGTCTATGGACAGCAGAAACAGGCTGGGGAGGGCGGCGGCGACTTGGAGGAGATAGGCCGCTATGGGGCACCAAGAACGGCCTCGGCTTCCGGCGTAGAGGAGGAAGAGCTCCAGAAGCAGGCAGAGGAAGCCGGGGAACAGGATGGCCATGGCAACCAGGGCGGCGAAGCCGGCGAAGGACAGGTACTCCTGACACCGCGCTAAAAGGCAGCAGATCCACGCCGCCGCCAACGCGGTGAGGATGAAATCTGTCCAGAGGAGGATGTCCCGCTTTTGGTTTTCCATCGCATAGTCCCTCCCTTTTTGTCTATTGTACCACAGCGGCTTCGCGGAGGAAAGAGGTTCTTTGCGGCGGGAGGCGGTGTCCTCCCATCTCCCTTTTCAGATGGGTGCTGCCGAAAGCCGCTTCGTCACCCCCCTTGTCAAAATATCCAAAGCGGGCAGACATGTCCCAGCCAGAGGAGGCCCCCGCCGGGGGCAGTATGGCCTATGTATCCACGCCATGACGCCGGACGGCTGGGCCCGGCGGGGGACTGCCGCCAGCGAGCGGGGGGGCCTTTACCTCTGTGGAGAAGCGCGCCTTCAGGCAGATCCCCAACCAGCTGAAACTAACAGAACCGGCGTCCAAGTCGGGCACGCAGGGCGCTTAGCGCCCACCGCACCTTGACAACCTCATATTGAGACAGGGGGAAATGAAAAACCTCCGCAAAAGAGGGGACCGGGGATTACCCCGGTCTGGCGGTCAATTTCCCTTGGGCTTTGGCTTGTACCGCTCTTCGCCGCTTTCCACGCACCCAATCAGGTCTGTGATCTCCCGGCCCCTCCTTCCGCGTCCCGCTCCATCGTCTGGTCGATTGCCCGGTTGATAAAACCGTTGGCCGATTCGCCGCGCGCTTCCGCATGGGCTTGAACGGCGTCTTTCTTGCCTTTCGGCATCGTGAGATTAACCCGGCCATAAGCCTTGGCAATATATTTGTTGTGGCTTGCGGCACTGGTTCCGCCGCCCACAGCATCATCTCCAATCTAAGTATACCCCTAAATGCATATACGCGCAATCACGTAATCTGCATAAAATACCGGACAAATTCCTATCTATATATCCCGCCCTGCATGTATGCGCAATTATGCCATCATGGACACATAGAGAGGGTGGCCACCCCGAAAATTAAGGATGAGAAAGGAGGCGGCAAAATGAACAAGGGGCGATGGCAGAAGCGGGAGGGAACACATGGCGGGACAAGCCCCCGCCGCCTCTCCAATCAAATTGGAAAGAAGGTCTTAGATGTTTGTGAATCCCAAGTTCGGGAAAGCCCGCGCGGCGGCCATTGGCGGGGAACCGTGGCCCGCCGGGAAAGATGCGGCTATTGCGCTATACCACTCCCAAGAAGGCATTGCAAACGCCCTGATACACACCTGAACGCCTATATCACCTTTGCCTCCTTCGGTATGGGCAACAAAAAGGATTATTCTTGGAACAGCCGCGCCTGTCTCGCTTCCAGCGGCAACAAGGCGTTCCAGCCCAGCAAGGGCGGCTGCTCCATCTTTGGGTACTGCTTGGATGGCAGGGGATTCACATGAAAGACGCGCGCGGCGGCAAGGACGGCCGGGCTGTGGAGGGCGGCGGCATTGCAGGCTATCTGCTGATCGAGTGCATCGGCCGCAATATCGCAGCTCCAAAGCTGTCCTACTCCCGGGTGTCCCTGGCCCTGCTTTTTCCGTTCTATCAGACCGATGCCCTCCAATTCGCGGAACAGCTCTGCCGCCTTGTCCTTGCCGCAGTCCAGCATGGCCATAGCTTCTTCCTATGTGAAGCAGAGGAACACGCGCCCGTTATCGTCCAGCCAGCCATTGCGGGCGGACAGCCCCACGCGGTCAAGCAGCAGGCCGTACAGCACCTTTGCTTCCAGCGGTACGCCCTTGTAGCGGCGGTCGGTCAATAGGATACGGCAGAAGCTGTACTGGTCGCTTCATTCCCGTAGTAGTAATTCAGATTCAAAGTTTCCGGCATTTTCAAAGCCTCCTGTCTAAATGAAAATGCCCCGGCGATCTGCGTCACCGGGGCAAGGCGATGTATAACAAAAAAGCCGCGCAGTAGCTGATTGGTCGTCAGTTACTGTGCGGCTTGTGGTTTCGATATTCGGTTTTTTCGTGGTGTGTGCCAGAGTAGGCCAC
>CANPBB010000099.1 GCA_947572235.1 uncultured Clostridia bacterium | reverse complement strand
TCCAGGAGCGTCTGGCCAAGCTGGCCGGCGGCGTGGCCGTCATCAAGGTGGGCGCCGCTACCGAGACCGAGATGAAGGAGAAGAAGCTGCGCATCGAGGACGCCCTCAACGCCACCAAGGCGGCGGTTGAGGAGGGCATCGTGGCCGGCGGCGGCGTGGCCTACGTCAACGCCATCGCCGCGGTGGAGAAGCTGATCCCCGACGTGGACGGTGACGAGAAGACCGGCGTGCGCATCGTGGCCGCCGCTCTGGCCGAGCCTGTCCGTCAGATCGCCGTCAACGCCGGCGTGGACGGCAGTGTGGTGCTGGAGAAGATCAAGTCCAGCGACAAGGCCGGCTACGGCTTCGACGCCTACAAGGAGGTCTACTGCGACATGATCCCCGCGGGCATCGTGGATCCGGCCAAGGTCACCCGCAGCGCCTTGGAGAACGCCGCCAGCGTCAGCGCCATGGTGCTGACCACCGAGTCCTTGGTGGCTGACAAGCCCGAGCCCCCCGCCCCCGCCCCCGCTGCCCCCGACATGGGCGGGATGTACTAAGAGCCCAGCACAAAAGCCCCGCCGTCCTATGGACGGCGGGGCTTTTTCCGCCAAAACCTTGTTTTACTGAGAAAAAACCTCAGATAGTGGTTGCTTTTTTCAAGGACTCGGATATAATAGACCAGAAAGAGGTGATAGAATTGCTGATACAGTTCCGCTTTCAGAACTTCAAATCCTTCCGGGATGACACCATTTTGGATATGACGGCCACAAAAATTACCGAACACGGTGATCGTGTGGCCGCCGTGGCCGGGGAGAAGCTGCTGACTGCCGCCGCCATCTTCGGGGCCAACGCCAGCGGGAAGTCCAACGTGATCGAGGCCTTCCGCTTCATGGCCACCTATGTAGTCCAGTCGGCCCGGTACAGTGAGACTACAAAGAAGGTATACAGCGGGAACAACAGGATAAAGGATGTGGAGAGGATTGTGCCGCCCCCCTTTCTGCTTGACGCGGACAGTGAGGAGGCGGAGACCTCCTTTGAGGTCTATTTTACCGGGACCGGCGCGGAGAGCCGGCGGGTCTACAATTACGGTTTTACCTTGAATGAGGCCGGCGTAGTGGAGGAGTGGCTGAACGTCAAGGCCAAGACGGCCGCCGAGTCCCGCCGGATCTTCTACCGAAAGGGCGAGGAGTTGGATATGCCCGGAATTTCCGGCAGGATGCAGGAAAATATCCGTCTCTCCTTGGGGCCGGAGACCTTAGTGGCCTCCTTAGGCTCGACGCTGCGAAACGCCACCCTGCGGGCCGTGCGGAACTGGTTTTACGACTGGAATTTTACGGATTTCGGCGACCCCTTTGAAAACGCGATCCTCTCCCGCCAACTGCCCCAAGATTTCTTGGAGGAGTCGGTACAGAGGACCGTGGTCTCCTATCTCTCCGCCTTTGACCCCTCCATCGTGGGCTTTCAGGTGGAGCAGGACGAGAAGGGGCAGGTCGCCAAGGTGGACGCCATCCACCGGACAAAGGACGGCGGGACTGTGGCGCTCCCCCTCGCGCAGGAGTCCAGCGGTACGCTGAAGATGTTCTCCCTCTACCCCTATTTGGAGGACACCCTGCGGACCGGCAGCATCCTGTTTATAGATGAGCTGAACGCCCGACTCCACCCGCTTCTGGTGCGGAGCTTCCTCCTTGCCTTCCTCAACCCCGCCATCAACACCAACCACGCCCAGATTATCTTCACCACCCACGACGCTTGGCAGCTCTCCAACCATCTGCTCCGCCGGGATGAGATCTGGTTTACGGAGAAGGCCGGGGACGGTTCCTCCACCCTATACTCCTTGGCGGACTTTGTGGACGAGGAGGGGGGCAAGATCCGCAAGGATGAGAACTATGAGAAGAACTACCTCTTGGGCAAATACGGCGCTATCCCCACGCTGAAATGTTTGGATATGCTGGGAGGTGAGTAGCTTTGCCAAGGGAACGGGATGGAAGGCGCGCACCGCGGAGCAGCCGCTCCAAGCGGGTGCCGGACTTGGGCTACTACTATATCGTGACAGATACAAAGGAAACCGAGAAGAACTACCTGAACGGCCTGCGGGACGCCCTCCCGCCGGAGCTGCAGGGCCGTCTTGTCATCAAGGTCTCCCCCGCAGAGACCAAGGGGATGATATCCGCCTGTGAGTGTGCGGACGTCGATCCCCAGTACCGCCAGTGCTGGATTGTATTCGACCGGGACCAGGTGGTCCGCTTTGACGAGATTATCTCCGCCGCGGAGAGCCGCGGCATACAAGTGGGCTGGTCCAACCCCTGTATTGAGATCTGGTTCGGTGCCTATTTCGGAAAAATGCTGGCGGTGCAGGACTCTGTGTCCTGCTGCCAGAAATTCGCGGAGCTGTTTGAAAAAAAGTCCGGCCAGCGGTACAGAAAGGACCACCCGCAGATCTACGCGCTGTTGAACCGCTTTGGAGACGAGGAGAAGGCTGTCGCCATCGCCGAACAGCGCCTGCAGCAGTACTACCGTGGCGATGAGACCTGCCCCTCTAGGCTGTGCCCATGTACCATGCTTCACCATCTGGTGCATGAAATCCGCCAAAAGACCGCCGACCATACATAGAGGATGCCGCCCGCGTTTTGCGGGCGGCATCCTTTTGCTTCCATCCCCCATTGGCAGGACCAAACACCCCCCATCCCACCGCACCCCCTAATAAACCACCGTACCCCTGTACACCCCATACCCCCCCGTCCTCCTGTACCTCTCTAATACCCCCGCACTCATGTAGGGGCGCACAATGTGCGCCCCTACAATTATTTTTCTTGTTCTAAAAGCGCATCAATCATAACCACAACGCTTTTGCGTGCACCGCTTCTTAATTGGCGGTATTTTTCTATTAAAATAGTTTCCTCCTCATTCAAATCAAAAGGATGCACGGCCTCAATCCTGCGTCGAATATCTGTACTTCCAACCAAATAATCAATGGAAGTTTCAAAGAAATCCGCTAACAGCTTTAATGTTGTTATATCAGGCTCATAAAATCCATTTTCATATCTGTAAATGCTTTGCTGATTTGAACCTATACCTTCAGCCACCCTTTGCTGGCTAAGACCTTTTTCCATTCGTAACGCTTTTAATCGCTCCACTCTGCTCTTACCACCCTTCTTATTTATTTTAACAAGATGAGTGAGTAATATCTAAAATCGTTTGCTTTTCATTGACACATCGTAAAATGTGTTATATCCTAAAAGCTAACGGAGTTATTTTGCAAATAAATTTTGAAGAGGTGGGTTATGTTAAAAAAAATACCGTACAGCACATTGAAGGAAGACCGACGCAGCTTTGAAATCATGACGCTCCGGGACCAACATGGCAGCACATTTGCAGATATTGCAAAGGATTATGGGCTTTCAGCTATGCGAATAAGAGATTTATACAACAAAATAAAGAAGCAGCAGATTCACTTGTACATCATCCAGATTGCTGCGGCGCTTGGACACAAAAATACTGCGTTAGTCAGAAAAGAAGTACATATCGCCTATGAATGCTTTCAGGACAGAGTCTATGTCTGTGCTTACTTGGAAAAAACGTATTCATCTATTTTAGAGGCGTATAGGGCTGGGGAGGCCGGCATGTCTAAAGAATTGATAGAACGTCTGCCGCCGCTGAGAGAAACCTTTGATGAAAAAACAATCTCCCGCATTGTCGAAATGCGGGAGATTGAAAAAGCACCATTTATTGTGATTGCGCAAGAGCTTGAAATGACAAAAGAAAAGGCAAAGAAGCTATATAATTCCTTCTACCATCAGCAGGTCGTTGCACATATAAACGCCTTGAGGGAAAAAACGGAGGATCTTGACGAAAAAACGGCCATATGGCGCCGCTATTTCGACACACATCTCTCCCCCAAAAAGCTCTATGAGATGATCCGGCGCGGAGAGGAGCCGCCCCTACCGCCTCAATAAAACCACAGCAGGGCATGGACCCTCCGTCCATCTGGATTGCGGAACTCCACCACATGCCGCCCCTCCTCGAAGGCATAGCAGAGATCCACCGTCTCCCCCAGCTTAATCTGCCGCTTATAGAGGATCTCATAGTTCTCAAAGGGCAGATCAGCCGCCTCGGCAGGCAGGGCCTCCCGGGCCAGCTCCAGATAGTGGAGGTTGTTCATGTGGTGCAGTGTGTCAATATCCCGGCGGAGCACCGTGTAGGAGCAGGCCCGCCGGGCGTCCTGGGGCCCCCGGCTGAGATGGGAGGGGGCGTCGCCCTCCACGGCCCGGCTCTCGTCCAGCTGATAGATGGCCCGCACCTCGTCGGTGATCTTGGCCGCGTGGCCGGTGGCCGTGTCGATCAGCAGCCACCGGGAGGTGGCGGCGGCGACCTGCTCCCCCGCCTGGTCCAGCAGCAGAAAGTCCCGGTCAGAGAAGTGGCCGTCCATGGCCCGGGGCCAAGTGCGCACCAATAATGGCTCGGCCCAAACGGGCCGGCGGAGGAGGCGCAGCTTCCAGCCCGCCAGCGCCCAGGCCAGACCCCGGCGCACCGTGTCCTCCGGCCCGAAGCCTTGGGCGGCGGAGGCCCGGGCGGAGCCCTCCTGCATCATACGCAGCGCCCCGGCGGGGGAGAGCCGGCTGTCCTCCCCTAAATCGGGGTACTGGACACTCTCAGGGTAATCATAGCAGTTCATCGTGTCCTTGCCTCCGTCAGATTCTCAACAATGTGCACATTCAGGTGGTTGTAGGTCATCGTGACCCCCCGCTCGTCGAAGCAGGCCTTGATATTCTCCAGCAGACCGCTGTAGACATCCCAGTAGTGGTCCACATCGCTCCAGCAGCGGACGTGGTACTCGATGGCGCTCTCGCCGTAGGCGGTGACCACCACCGCCGGAGCCGGGTCTGAGCGCACATGCTCCGTCCGCTCCACGGCCAGCAGGCAGGCGGAGCGGACGGCTGGGATGGCGTCGTCATAGGACGCGGTAATCGCGTGGTCGATCCGCCGGGTGCCCAGCTGGGTAAAGTTGGTAATCTTGCTGCTGGAGAGGGCGCTGTTGGGCATCATCACCCGCTGGCCGTTAAAGGTGTCCAGCTTGGTGTGGATCAGGTCGATGGACACCACCGTGCCGGCGCACTGGTCGGTCTCGATGTAGTCCCCGATCTGAAAGGGCTTGGAGAACAGGATTACCAGCCCTCCGGCCACATTGCTCAGGATATCCTGCACCGCCAGCGACACCGCCAGCCCCAGCACGCTGAACAGGGCCAGCAGGGAGGTCATGGGAATACCTAACGTGTCGGCCACAATCAGCACGGTGATGATGTAGAGCAGGACCTTCAGCGCGGCCAGCAGATAGCGCCGCATCCGGGAGTCAATCTTGGGGTGGGTCAAAAGCCGCCCCACAATCCGGGTAAGGATCCGGATCACGATCAGGCAGAGCAGCAGCAGAAGCAGGGAGTAAAAGACCTTCTCCAGCGTAAAGGTTTTGAAATTAGCCAGCAGAGCGGAGAGCCCGGAGCCCTCTCCGGAGAGCTCTGTCTCTGAAATGACAAGGCTGAGTTTTTCCATAGACATCTCCTGTTTGGGTGGGATAGTGTATGATTTTCGAATGGGGAATTTGGAAATCATACATTTGATTTGAGCTGTTTTGCTCGCCGCTGTTTAAGCGGCAGCCGCAAAACATGGCACATATGACTTCCTGCCTATCCGTTCGGAAGTAATACCATGAGAGCGAAGCTGAAACGGCATAATAGGCCGCTTTTTCGCTTGCCCCCGCAAGGGGCGAGAAAACGGCTCAAATCAAAGTATAACAGCTGTTTGGCAGCTATTATACCACAGGGGGGAGGGGGGATGCAAGGAGAGTTAGGCGTGAAAGCAGCGCCAACCCCGGCGTTTTTATCAAAAGACTCCAGCAATCGAGAGCCGCCCCCTGCAAATCAGACCTGTCCCATAAAATCGGCTGTAGGGGCGGACATGGTTCGCCCGCCCCGCCGCCGCCCAACAGGCCAAAGACGCAGGGGCGGATGAAATCCGCCCCTGCGTCCCCTCACTCCTGCGCCTCTGTCTCCTCCTTCACCTTCGCCTTGGCGCGCTTCCGGCGGCGGAGGGCAAGCACCCCCGCTCCGACGAGCACCAAAAGCAAAATCAGCACCCAGATGTGCGCCAGCAGTACCACCAATTCCTCGAAGGCGGTGACAGCGCCGTCCAGCCCGCTGTACAGCGCGCCAACGATCCGCTCCCCGAAGCTCTGGGGCGGCTGGGGGGTGTTGGACAGGCGATAGACCTCCCGCAGGTCGATTTGGATGGTGGCATAGTCGATCAGCGCGTCATAGTGGCGGAGATCACCGGTGAGACACTCGATCTGTAGCTCCGTGTCACTGATGGCGCTCTCGATGGTGATGATGTCGGCCATGTTGTCCGCCTCGCTGAGGAGCTTCTGCAGGCGCTCCAGCTTGATGCGCTGGGTGGCCAGCCGGGCCTCGATGTCGTAGTAGGCCTCGCTGACATTCTCCTCGGTGGTGCGGAGGTCGGTAAGGCGGCAGATCTGGCCCGCTTGGTCGCAAAAGGCCTCAAACTGCGCCGCCGGCACCCGGACGGTGTAGCGGCCGGAGCGGTAGACATCCCGGTGGGAGACCGAGCGCTCCTCAAAGTAGCCGGAGCAGTCCTCCACCAAGCGGCTGAGGGATAGGGAGGCGGTGTCAAAGTCGGTGGTCTCCATATAGATGCTGGCGGTGTAGATCACCTTCCGCCCGCTGCCGGCGGCGTCAGGCGCCGACGGCGCCTCCCCCGGAGGCGCGGGGGCGACAGCGTCAAACATGCCATCCTCCTCCGGATAGACATCAAGATCCATGGAGCCGTTGGTTTCCCAGCTGTCGGCGGTGACGTTGTCCCTGACAAAGCCGCCGCCAGAGGCGCTGTTGGAGCCGTTGCCGGCCCCGCACCCGGTGAGCAGCGCCAGCAGCAGCGCCGCGAGAAATAGCGGGAGCAGTCGTTTCATCATCCAATCCTCCTTCTTGTCTCTCAGATGGGGCAGTAACGGGGTAGTTACTACATAAGACGCGAAAAGGAGGGGAGATGTTCCGGCAAAGGGCGTTTTTTGACACAGCCCCCTGGCAGAGAGGCCCTTAAAGAGAAAAAAGGTGCCGCTTTCGCGGCGCCTTTTCTCATTTTCCAAGTCCTTCTAAGTACTCCTCCAGACAGACCCCCTGCGCAAAAATCTCCGCCGCGGCGTCTTTCCCCACATAGCGGTAGTGCCACGGCTCATAGATAATTCCCGTAAGCTCGCTTTTGTCGTTGGGATAGCGGAGGATAAACCCGTACTCATAGCTGTGCTCCATCAGCCACTTCTGCACCGCGGTTTTCTCCTGTGACTCGTCCAGGTTCTGGTTGTTCACATCCACAATGTCCACCGCCAGCCCCAGCTGGTGCTCGCTGGTGCCGGGGACGGCCACCACCTTCCCCGCCTCCACCAGGGCGTCAGCCTGGGAGTAGCCCTGATTTATGAGCCGGTTCACCTTGTTCTGATACAGTGACTCCTGCTTGTCCCAAGTGCGGTAGGAGGAGCAGATCACCGGCTGCAGGCCCGCGGCGCGGCAGGCGCCGAGCATATCCTGCAAGGCGTCATAGCACCGCTGGTCCACGCTGTGGCCGTTGGAGAGCTGCTCTAAGTTGATGGTGTAGTCCTCAGGCATGGCGTTCCAAGGGTTCACCAGCATCAGCTCCCAGTCGTCGGCGCTGGGCGTACTGCCCGGCTCCTTGGGCTCCTCTGGATCCTTGGGGAGCTGAGGCACCTCCGGGTCCAGAGGGTCCTCCATCTGGCCGTCAGGCTGGTCCCCTCCAATGGAGGCGTCGGGAACACCGGAGGCGTCGGGAACATGGGGAACCTTAGGCTCCCCGGCGGCATCACCGGAGGGCTCCTGTACCCCGGGCTCGGAGAGGGAGATGGGGATCACCGGCTGGCCTTTGGCGGGAAGGTCGGCGTCCCCGGTGTCCTCCGGGGGCATTTTCAGCGCCGAGTGGAGCAGCATAAAGGCGGCGGCGACGGCCAGAGCGGTCACCAGCAGACCGCCGAAGCCCCGGCGTCTGCGGCGCTTCCGACGGCGCCTCTGGGGCGGGCGGGGCTCTGGGCGGCGGCGTTCATTGGCCAGTTCTCTTTCGTACATAAAAAACACCTTCCTTTTCTATGGGTGATATCCTGCTTCTATCCCCGCACCCACCCTCTTCCGGGCGCATGGGGCGGGGGATGGGCGGGTCATACCTGTCCCTGCGGAATGCAGGGCAGAGCCGCAGGTCAGGCGTTGAAGTAGAGCCACGTCCTGTCCTGCATCAGCGGCACATCGCACTGGCCCAGCTCGCCCATATCGAAGCGGATGAAGCAGTGGAGAAACTCATCTTCTAGGTTAACCGCCTGCACGTCAAGGCTGTTTGCCTCCACCCCCTGGACCTCCATTCCGTAGTAACGCTCCAAAAAATCTGCGGCCAGCTCTGCGCGCTCCCAGAGGCTCAGCTTTTTCCAGTAGTTGGAGACAGGGAACGTCATGCCCACCATCCGGCCGGTGGCGTCGTCAATATACATGGAGCCGTTCACCGTGCTGCCCGCGGCGGCCATGGGGCCGGGCAGCTCCCCCTCCTCCTCCGGCAGCATCTCCCAATAGACAATCCAGATGATGGCCGACAGCTCCTTGGCGCTGTCGGAGACCACTAAATAGGGGTCCGCGAGGCAGGACAGCTGCCAGTTCCCCTGAAGGCCATGCATCATGTCCTCCTCCATCATCTGCCCGATCACGCTCATCACGGCCTTTTCCGCCCCTCCTTTGGTGAGGTGGGTGTCGCTCTGCCAGTTGATCCAGACAACGCCGCCGCTGCCGCTGTCGACCTCGCCGGAGAGCAGACGGAGCACCTGCCCCGTCTCCAGCTCCTGCCGCAGGCTCAGCCGCACCGCCTCAAAGGGGCGCCGCTCCGCCCTCTCCCCGGCGTAGGTGTCTTGGAGCCACACAGTAGCGGAGGGCATCACTGCCCCGCTGAGGATCAGCAGCGCCGTCAGCGCCAGCCAGAGCGCCCGTTGAATACCCGTTCGTCTCATGGACGGCCTCCTCTCAGCTCCGCAGTGATCACCGCGCCGCCGCCCTCCCGGTTGGCGAAGCGCAGGGTACCCCAGTGGGCCTCCGCGATCTCCCGGCACAGCGTCAGCCCCAGCCCGAAGCCCCCTTGGGAGCGGGAGCGGGCCTTGTCCACCCGGTAGAACTCCTCGGTCAGGTGCTTTAAGGCCCCCTCCGGGATGCCCCGGCCCCGGTCGGCCACCGTAAGGCGGCAGCCGTCGGGAAGCAGCTCCACCGTGAGGTCGATCTCGCCCCCTTGGTCCATGGACTTCACAGCGTTGTCCAAAAGGTTCAAGAGCAGCGCCCGTGTCAGCTCCGGCTCCAGAAGACAGCGCCCCTCCTCACACCGGAGCCTCAGCGCCGCGCCCCGCTGGGCGTAGAGGGGGCGCAGGCGGTCGGCCATCTCCTCCGCCAGCTCCGCCGGGGACACCTCCGCCATGGCCAGCCCTCCCTGCCGCAGCTCCAGCAGCTCCAGCAGCCGCCGGGAGAGGCGCTCCAGCCGCCTGCCCTCGGAGTAGATGTAGTCTGCGGCCTCCGCCTGCTCGCTCTCGGTGAGGGTGCCCCCTCGGAGGAGCTGGGCATAGCCGATGAGGGAGGTCATGGGGGTTTTCATCTCGTGGGCGAAGCTGCCCACAAACCGCTCC
>CANPBB010000098.1 GCA_947572235.1 uncultured Clostridia bacterium | reverse complement strand
GGAGACGGATGAGAAGAAAAAGGAGGAGGGGAGCCTCCTCTTTGACTGGGTGCGCTCCCTGCTGGGGGCGGTGCTGATTGTGGTGCTGCTGTTCCTGTTTGTGGCCCAGCTGATCACCGTACAGGGGCCCTCCATGCAGCACACCCTCTATGCCGGGGACAGGGTGCTGGTGCTGCGCGCCGGACTCTGCGATATTCAGGCCGGGGATGTGGTGATGGTCCACCAGTTCAACGCTCCCTTGGATGAGACCATTATCAAGCGGGTCATCGCCGTGGGCGGGCAGACGGTGGATATCGACTTCTACACCGGCACCGTCTATGTGGACGGGGCGGCCATAGAGGAGGACTATATCGCCGAGCGGACCTACTCTGCCGAGGGGATCGACTTTCCGCTGACGCTGGAGGAGGGGGAGCTGTTTTTGATGGGGGACAACCGCAACCACAGCACCGACAGCCGCAGCACCCTCTTGGGGCCGGTGGATGAGCGGTATGTGGTGGGGAAGGCGGTGCTGATCCTCTTCCCCGGCCGGTCCGCCCAGTACACCGGGGAGCTTCCCGGCAGCGGGGCGCGGGATTTTGGCCGTATTGGGCTGATCCGTTGAAATCAGATCGAGAGGTATCTATGAATATCCAGTGGTATCCCGGACACATGACCAAGACACGGCGGATGGTGGCCGAGCAGATGAAGCACATGGACGCGGTGTGTGAGATTCTTGACGCCAGAATCCCCCTCTCCAGCCGGAATCCGGATGTGGAGGAGCTGACGGCGGGGAAGCCGCGCCTTGTGGTGCTCAACCGCGCGGATCAGGCGGATCCGGCGGCTACCAAGCTGTGGCGGGGCTATTTTGCCGGAAAGGGCTATGCGGTGATTGAGACCAGCGCCAAGGAGGGGCGGGGGACGGAGCGGTTTGCCGGCGCCGTCCGGGAGCTGCTCCGGGAGAAGCTGGCCGCCTACGCCCAGCGGGGGCAGTCGGGCCGGGTGGTCCGTGTGATGGTGTTAGGTATCCCCAATGTTGGGAAGTCCACCTTTATCAACAGGGTGGCCGGTCGGAAAACCGCCAAGGCCGAGGACCGGCCCGGCGTCACCCGCGCCAAGCAGTGGGTGGTGGTGGACCGGGGGCTGGAGCTGTTGGACACCCCGGGCATCCTCTGGCCCAAGTTCGAGGACGAGCAGGTGGGGCTTCATCTGGCCTACACCGGGGCGGTGAAGGATGAGGTGATGGATGTGGAGGAGCTGGCCTGCCGCCTGATCGCCTATCTGGCGTCGCGCTACGGCGAGGCGCTGGTCCAGCGGTATAAGATCGAGATCGGGCCGGAGGACACCGGCTATGGGCTGCTGGAGAAGGCGGGGAGGAAGCGGGGCTTCGTCCTCCGGGGCGGCGAGATCGACACGGAGCGGATGGCCAAGATTCTCTTGGACGAGTTCCGGGGGGGCAAGCTGGGCCGCTTTACACTGGAGATGCCGGAGGGTGTATGAGCCGCGGCGGAGAATCGTTTGCAGCGGGAGGGAGCGTATGCCGGTTTGGGAGTTGGAGGAGGCCGCCTATGCGGCGGGGTATGCTGCCGTGTGCGGGGTGGATGAGGCCGGGGCGGGGCCCTTGGCCGGGCCGCTGTACGCCGCCGCGGTGATTTTGCCCAAGGGGCTGGTGCTGCCTTACTTGGATGACTCCAAGCAGGTGACGCCGAAGCGCCGGGAGGCGCTGTCCCTTCAGATTCAGGAGCGGGCCCTCGCCTGGTCGGTAGCCTCTGTGGGGCCGGCGGAGATTGATGAGATCGACATTCTCAACGCCCGGATGCGGGCGATGCAGATGGCCATTGACGGGCTCGGCATGGCGGCGGACTACGCCCTTGTTGACGGCAACCGGGACCACGGGAGCCGCTGCGCCCTGCTTACGGCCCACGAGACGGTGGTAAAGGGGGACAGCCGCAGCGTCAGTATTGCGGCAGCCTCCATCTTGGCCAAGGTCAGCCGGGACCGGTATATGGTGGAGGCGGCGGTGCAGTATCCCCAGTACGGCTTTGAACGGCACAAGGGCTATGGCACCAAAGACCACTATGCCGCGCTGGAGGCCCACGGGGCCTGTCCCCTCCACCGCCGGAGCTTTCTGAGGAAGTGGGAGGCTAGGCGTGGGGAGCAGGGATGACTTGGGCCGCCATGGCGAGGCCTTGACGGCGGGGTACTTACACCGCCGAGGCTGTGTTGTCCTCCTGAGGCGCTACCGCTGCCGGGAGGGGGAGATCGACCTGATCGCAAGGGACGGCGGCACCCTCTGTTTTGTGGAGGTCAAGACACGGACCAATATAGCGATGGGGCTGCCCAGAGAGTATGTGGGCCGTCAGAAGCAGGCGCACCTCCGTGCCGCCGCCGCCCGCTATCTCAGCGAGAGGGGGATCGACTGCCCCACCCGCTTTGATGTGGCGGAGATCTATATTGATCCGGCGGGGAAGGGGTATATTCATTATATTGAGAATGCCTTTTGAGGGAATTAGGAGTCAGGAATTATTGAGGCGTCCGGCGGAGCTGGATGGATTTTAATTTGGCCCTTTTGCCGCGCTGGAATCTTCGCTCTCCATTTAAAGATTCAAATCGGCCGCCGAAGGCGACTCCTCAATTCCTGATTCCTCATTGAAAATGGAGGTTAGTGTGATGGTTCGATCCTATTTTGACGCGCATTGTGATACGCTTTGGTTTACCCATGCCAAGGGGGGATCTTTGGAGCGGAGTGCCGGGCATGTGGATTTGGCGCGGCTGCGTGATTATGCGCCGATGGGGCAGGTGTTCGCCCTCTATGCCGACAGCGCGGAGCTGGCGGAGGCGGAGCGGTGGCCCTATATTCAGGGGCGGGCGCGGGACTTCTTGGCGGCTAAGGCCGCCCAGCCGGCGCTGTTGGAGAACTGCTGCCTCTCTATCGAGGGGGCGGAGCTGATGGACTGCGACGCGGCCAAGCTGGATACCGTGCAGGGATGGGGGGTTCGGTGGGTGAATTTGACGTGGAATCACGCCAACGCCCTGGCCGGGCCGCACACCACGGATCAGGGGCTTACCGAGGCCGGGCGGGACTTTGTTCGGGCCCTCTGGCAGCGGGGAATGGCGGTGGATGTGTCACACCTCAGTGACCGGGGGTTCTGGGAGATTATGGAGCTGGGGGAGGGGCCGGTGCTGGCCAGTCACTCCAACAGCCGGGCTCTGTGCCCCCACAGCAGGAATTTGACAGACGACATGGCCCGGGCTCTCTTTGATCGAGGCGGGTTTGTGGGGATCAACTTCTATGCCGATTTTTTGGGGAAAAATCCAACAGTAGAGACAATAGTGGACCATATGGAGCACTTTTTGGCCTTGGGCGGGGAGAACGGCCTGGGGCTGGGCTCCGACTTTGACGGCGGGAGGCTGGTCTTTGACGGGGTGGAGCAGGTGCCGGCGCTGTGGAAGGCTATGGAGCGGCGGGGGTACTCGGAGGCGCTGATGGAGAAGGCTGCGTTCGGAAATTTGGCAAGGTTTATGGAGCAATTAGAAATTAAGGGTTAGGAATTTTGTGGAGGGAGAACCTTTATGAAGTATTTGAGTACGAGGGATAAGACACTGCGCTTCAGCGCGGCGGAGGCCATTCAGATGGGATTGAGCCGGGATGGGGGGCTGTTTACGCCGGAGTGCTTCCCTGCGCTGGGCCAGGAGGAGGTGCAGGCCCTTTGCGGGATGGATTACCGGCAGAGGACGGCTTTTGTGATGGGGAAGTTTTTGGATGACTTCTCTCAGGAGGAACTGCTGGAGTTCGCAAAGTTTGCCTACAGCGGCGCCAAGTATGACCATCCGGCGGCGGCACCGCTGCGGCAGGTGGGGGGGAGGACCTACTGCCTGGAGCTGTGGCATGGGCCCACCAGCGCGTTTAAGGACATGGCTTTGCAGATGCTGCCTCAGCTGCTCAGCGCCAGCCTGCGGAAAACCGGGGAACAGCGGACAGCCTGTATTCTGGTGGCCACCTCCGGGGACACCGGGAAGGCCGCTATGGAGGGGTTTGCCGATGTGCCCCAGACAAAGATCCTGGTGTTCTATCCTGAGCACGGGGTCAGTGAGATCCAGAGGCTCCAGATGGTCACGCAGGAGGGGGAGAATGTGGGCGTCTGCGCCGTGGAGGGGAATTTTGACGATGCCCAGAGCGGTGTGAAGCGGATCTTCTCCGATGAGGCCATCCGGGAGGAGCTGTCGGGACGGGGGTACTTCCTGTCCTCCGCCAACTCCATCAACTGGGGGCGGATTCTGCCCCAAGTGGTGTACTATGTCTCCGCCTACTGTGATCTGCTGAATGAGGGGGCGGTGAAGCCGGGGGAGCAGGTAAATTACTGCGTGCCCACCGGGAATTTTGGGAATATTTTGGCCTGCTACTACGCCAAGAAGATGGGGATCCCCGTGGGGAAGCTGATCTGCGCCTCCAACCGCAACGATGTGCTGACGGATTTTATACGCACCGGCGTCTACGACAGGAATCGGCCCTTCCACACCACGATGAGCCCCTCCATGGATATTTTGATCTCCAGCAATTTGGAGCGGCTGCTCTTTGACCTCTCCGGGGGGGACGACGCCCTTGTGCGTGGGTATATGGAGGAGCTGGGCCGGACCGGGCGGTATGAGATCAGCGCGGAGATGCGGGAGAAGCTCCAGAAGCTGTTTTACGGCGGGTTCTGCGGTGAGGAGGACACCAAGAGCACCATCGCCGCGGTGTATGCCGACGGCTATCTCATCGACACGCACACCGCTGTGGCGGCTAAGGTGCTGGAGGACTATCGCCGGGAGACCGGGGACGGGAGGGCGGCTGTCTTTGCCTCTACCGCCAGCCCCTACAAGTTCTGCGACAGCGTCCTCGATGCCATCGGCGAGATGCCGGCGGCGGACAGTCTGGACCGGCTGGACCAGCTCCAGAGCGTCAGCGGCGTGGAGACGCCGGCGCGGCTGGCCGCCCTGCGGGGGAAGGCTGTCCGGTTTGACGCGGTGACAAAGAAGGAGGATATGGAGCAGGTGGTGCTGCGTTTTCTGCGGTGAGCCGTTATTTCAGAGAATAGGGAGGCGGCGGAGATGGGTGCGAGGGTTTCCAGAAAATGGGCGAGAATCTCGCTGTCCTTTGCCATGGCTTCGGCGGCGGTGCTGGTGCTGACAGCGGTGCTGGGGCAGCTGCTGGACTTGGGGCCGGAGGGGGCCGGATGGATGATTGGCGGGGTGCTGCTGGCGGGGCTTTTGATGGTGCTGGCGGTGGCGGCTCTCTGGAAGCTGCGCTGTCCCGGCTGCGGGGCGCAGACGGTGCGGCCCCAGTGGGGGCCGGGGCGCCGGCTCCACTGTCCCCTCTGCGGCGCGCCTTTGGTCTATGACGACGAGACGGACGGCGCGTCGGAGGACGATGGGACCGGGCGGGAGGAGCGGTGGCGCTCCTCCTTTCGGGATTGATGCCGCCGGACGAGCGGGAAGAGGCGGAGAGCGGCTGGGCTCGGGTGTGGGGAGGACTACATAGCTGCCGCGGCTGCGGGGGGGAGTTTCGGCCCCGGGCCTCCGGGGGCTGTGCCGTGGCGGTATGGGTGCGTCTGCGCTGGTTTATCCGCTTTTATGGCGGCTTGGTATGGGCTGCTGCCTGTGGCCGCCTTGGCCGTGCTGGGGGGAGCTGCCGGTGAATGGGCGGCGCTGGATGCTGCCGGCGCCGGCGGCGTTCCGGGGCTGGGTGAGTTATATCGGTTTTTGCCGTCCGGCGGACCGGGCGAGGGACACGCTCTGCGCTGTCTGGAACGCGGAGGAGGATGGAACTTAGATGATTTTGGAGGAGAGGGGGGAGGTCTGTGGCGCTGTACGCCATCGGCGATCTGCACTTGGGATTGGGCGTGAACAAGCCCATGGATATCTTTGGCCCCGGCTGGGAGAACCATGTGGAGCGGCTGCGGGAGGGCTTCTCCCCGCTGCGGGAGGAGGATGTCACCGTTTTGTGCGGGGACAGCTCCTGGGGGATGGATCTCCAGCAGAGCCTGCCGGACTTTCGCTTTATTGATAGCCTGCCGGGGAAAAAGCTCCTGCTCAAGGGCAACCACGACTACTTTTGGAACACCGCCAGCAAGATGGAGCGGTTTTTTGCCGAGCATGGGATCACTACGATTGGTATCCTCCACAACAACTGCCGCTTTTATGGGGACTATGCCCTCTGCGGCACCCGGGGGTGGTTCTTTGAGGAGGAGGCCAAGCCCCACACAGAGAAGATGCTGAAGCGGGAGGTCCTCCGGCTGGAGGCCTCGATGAAGCTTTCGGAGGGGCGGCGGATTCTGGCTTTTCTCCACTATCCTCCGCTGTACGAGGGGTATCGCTGTCCGGAGATTTTGAAGAAGCTGCAGGAGTACGGCGTGGAGCGGTGCTTCTATGGACACCTGCACGGCTATGCCCACCGCCGGGCTGTGGAGGGACCTAAGGATGGTGTGGATTACGCGCTGGTGGCGGCGGATTACCTGCGCTTCGTCCCTAAAAAAATCTGTGACTAAAAATTATTTGATTTTTGCAGAAAACAGTAGATTTTTTCATATTTATATGCTACAATGCAGAATTGCCCGGATTGTGAGGGGCAAGTAAACGGAGGAAAAGGAAAATGAGTGTTAAGAATTGTGAAAAACTGGAAAAAAATCAGGTTGCCTTGACCGTAGAGGTGGACGCTGCTGCCTTTGACGCCGCCATTGAGAAAGCCTACCGCAAGGTGCGCCATCAGATCAATGTGCCCGGCTTCCGCAAGGGCAAGGCCCCCCGGAAGATGATCGAGAACCTGTACGGTGTGGAGATCTTCTACGACGAGGCTATCAATATCGCAATGCCAGACGCTTATGTGGCCGCTGTGAGCGAGGAGAAGCTGGAGCCTGTGGGCTATCCCGAGGTGGAGCTTCTCAGCGTGTCTAAAGACGGCTTTTCCTTCAAGGCCACGGTGTATGTGTATCCCGAGGTGACCTTGGGCCAGTACAAGGGGCTCAGCGCCCCCAAGGGCGAGGTGAAGGTCACAGAGGAGGACATTCAGGAGCGGCTGAACCAGCTGGCCGAGCGGAATACCCGTATGCTGGGTGTGGACCGGCCGGTGGAGAATGGCGATGTGGCCAATATCGACTTTGAGGGGTTCCTTGACAATAAGCCCTTTGACGGCGGCAAGGGGGAGAATTTTGATCTGGAGATCGGCTCCGGCAGCTTTGTCCCCGGCTTTGAGGAGCAGCTGACGGGCATGGCCGCCGGGGAGGAGAAGGATATTGATATCACCTTCCCCGAGGACTATCACGCGGAGCTGGCCGGCAAGGCGGTGGTGTTCCATGTGAAGGTCAACGCCGTAAAGCGCAAGGAGGTCCCCACGCTGGATGACGAGTTTGCCAAGGATGTGTCCGAGTTTGACACCTTGGAGGAGCTGAAAAAGGACATTGAGTCCAAGATCGCCGCTGATCGGCAGAGCGCCGTGGATCACGCCTTTGAGGAGGCTTTGATGGAGCAGGTGGCCGAGGGGATCCAGTGCGACGTGCCCCAGCCCATGGTGGATGAGCAGGCCCGCCGGTTCGTGGAGAACCTGAAGATGCAGATCCAGCAGCAGGGCATCCCTTATGAGCAGTATCTCAAGCTGGCCGGACTTGACGATGAGTCCGTGATGGCGCAGGCGCAGACCCCGGCGCTGCGTCAGGTGCGGCTGGATCTGGCGTTAGAGGCGCTGGCCAAGGCCGAGGGCTTGGAGGTCAGCGACGAGGAGATCGAGGCCGAGTATGAGCGGGCCGCCGGCCAGTACGGCATGAAGGCGGAGGATCTGAAGAAGTACATTGATCAGGGGACGATTAAGAATCAGCTGGTCAACACCAAGGCTGTGAAGGTGGTGGTGGACAGCGCCATCGCCACCAAGTTTGAGGAGAAGGCACCGGAGGGCGAGGAGCCTGTGGAGGGGGAGGAGAAGCCCAAGAAGCGCACCTCCAAGAAGGCCGCTGAGTCCGCGGAACCCGCCGAGGGGGAGGAGAAGCCCAAGAAGCGCGCCTCCAAGAAGGCCGCTGAGTCCGCGGAGCCTGCCGAGGGGGAGGAGAAGCCTAAGAAGCGCGCCTCCAAGAAGGCTGCCCCCAAGGACGAGGAGAAGCCCGAGGCGTAAGCGTACAGCAGCGAAAGGTTTGATCTGAGGGAGGGGGAGTGTGCCCCCTCCCGCAGATTGCTTTTGGAAAGCAATGGGACTTTTGGCAGCGGTGAGGCGGATTGTGTGGAGGGAGCCCTTTTTTGGTTCCTTTCAAGCGCAAATGCTCCCCCGCAGGCGGGCGGGCTTCGGTTCGCAGGCCGGGGGCGGGCCTCCCTTTGTGATCCTTGGCCGGCGGCGGGCATGGCGCTGTTTGATTTCCCATAAACTGGGTAGAATAGTGCTGTTGTATGTGCAGAGAGGGGTTCCCTATTTTTTGTCAGGAGGTTTACACTATGAGCTTAGTTCCCTATGTCATCGAACAGACCAACCGGGGTGAGCGGTCCTATGATATCTTCTCCCGCCTGCTCAACGACCGGATTATCTTTTTAGGCGAGGAGGTCAACGACACCACGGCCAGCTTGGTGGTGGCTCAGCTGCTCCATTTAGAGTCCCAAGATCCGGACAAGGACATCCAGCTGTATATCAACAGTCCCGGCGGCTCTGTCACCGCGGGGATGGCCATCTATGACACCATGCAGTATGTCCGCTGCGATGTGTCCACCATCTGCGTGGGGATGGCGGCCAGCATGGGGGCCTTCCTTTTGGCGGCGGGGGCCAAGGGCAAGCGGATCGCTCTGCCCAACGCGGAGATTATGATCCACCAGCCCTCCGCCGGTACACAGGGCCAGATTACTGATATGGCCATCCATCTCAAGCGTTTGGAGATCATCAAGACACGCATGAACCGCATCCTCTCCGAGAATACCGGCAAGCCCATTGAGGTGGTGACGGCGGACTGCGAGCGGGACAACTTTATGAGCGCAGAGGAGGCCATGGCCTACGGCCTCATTGACAAAGTGCTGGATAAGAGGTAGACGCCTATGAGCGAGGAAAATAAAAAGTCCCTGCGCTGCTCCTTCTGCGGCCGCTATGAGGAGCAGGTGAGCCGGATGATCCAGGGGCCCGGTGTGCGTATCTGCGACAACTGCATCCGGCTTTGCATGAGCATCATTGAGGAGGAGCTTCCCGAGAGCGCCGAGGGGCTGGAGACGCCGGCGGAGGTGCCCACGCCCCGGGAGATCAAGGAGATTTTGGACCAGTACGTCGTCGGCCAGGACTCCGCCAAGGTGGCGCTGTCGGTGTCGGTATACAACCACTATAAGCGTATCCTCTACGGCGGGGACGACGAGGTGGAGCTGCAGAAGAGCAACATCTTGATGGTGGGGCCCACCGGCTCGGGTAAGACGCTCTTTGCCCAGACGCTGGCCCGGATCTTGAAGGTGCCCTTTGCCATCGCTGACGCCACCACCCTCACAGAGGCCGGTTATGTGGGCGACGATGTGGAGAATATCCTTCTGCGCCTGCTTCAGGCCGCGGACTACGATGTGGAGCTGGCGGAGCGGGGGATCATCTATGTGGATGAGATCGACAAGATCGCCCGCAAGAGTGAGAATACCTCCATCACCCGGGATGTGTCCGGCGAGGGGGTGCAGCAGGCGCTTTTGAAGATTTTGGAGGGCACGGTGGCCAATGTGCCCCCGCAGGGGGGGCGCAAGCACCCCCATCAGGAGTTTATC
>CANPBB010000097.1 GCA_947572235.1 uncultured Clostridia bacterium | reverse complement strand
GCAAGAACCTGCTGTTCGGCATCGTGCTGGTGCAGATGTCCCTGCCCAGCCAGATTTTCATCATTCCCCAGTATCAGATGGTGGCCAAGATGGGCATGGCCAACACCATCTTCGCCTTGGTGTTCCCCGGCCTTGTCAGCGCCTTCGGCACCTTCTTCCTCCGCCAGACCTACATGGGCATCCCCACAGAGATCGGCGAGGCGGCGTACTTGGACGGCTGCAACCAGTTTGAGACCTTCTACAAGGTCATGTTCCCCCTCACCGGCACCAGCGTGGCGGCCCTGACCATCTTCACCGCCGTGTTTGCCTACGGTGATCTGATGTGGCCCCAAGTGGTGAACTCGGACACCACGATGATGACCCTCTCCGCCGGCCTTGCCTCCCTGCAGGGCGTGTTTGAAACCAATTACCCCATTATGATGGCCGGCTCCCTCTTAGCCATGCTGCCCATGGTGGTCCTCTACCTGATCTTCCAGCGCCAGTTTATCGAGGGCATCGCCTCCACCGGCGGCAAGTAACCGCTCCTCCATCGGATGTCTGGCGGGGCCTTGCGGCCCTGCCGAACATCCCCTCCTCCAAAGGCCCCGGCGCCGAGGTGTATACCCCCCGCCGGGGCTGTTATATTTAGATAGCTTACCCCCTATTCTCTGGGCAAACTTTGGTCGTTTTTCCGCTCTTGCATTGTTGGAAGGAATCGAATACAATCGTCCCAGCGAAACCACACTATGGCTGCGTCCCAACTTCTTTTAACTACGAAACTGCGAGGAAAACGCTATGATCCTTTGTGACGAAAAAAACCTGCTTTTTACACTGCAGACCAAGAACACCACCTACCAGCTGAAGGCCGACCGGCACCGTATGCTCCTGCACACCTACTACGGCCCGAAAATCGCCGGCGGCGATCTGTCCTACCTGATCCGGGGCATGGACCGGGGCTGCTCCCCCAACCCGCCCGAGGCCGGACTGGACCGGACCTACTCCCTGGACACCCTGCCCCAGGAGTACTCCTCCTGCGGCGTGGGGGACTTCCGCCTGCCCTCCATCGAGCTGGAACTCCCCAGCGGCAGCCGCAGCGCCAGCCTGCGCTACCGGGGCTTTGAGCGCCGGCCGGGCAAGTACGCGCTGGAGGGCCTCCCCGCCTTCCGCGGCGGCGAGGAAGCGGCGGAGACCTTGATCATCACCTTGGAGGACGCCGCCGCCCAAGTGGCCGTGGAGCTGTACTATGGCGTCTTTGAGGAGGAGGACCTGATCACCCGGGCGGTCCGCGTGATCAACCAGGGCAGCGAACCTATCCGCCTCACCCGCTGCGCCTCGCTGTGCTTGGATTTCCTCCGCGCCGACCTGGACCTGATCACCTTTGACGGCTGCCACATGATGGAGCGGTGTCCGGACCGTGCCCCTCTGCGCTCCGGCGTACAGGGGGTGGGCAGCGTCCGGGGCACCGCCAGCCACCAGCACAACCCCTTCGTGGTTCTCTGCGGCCACAGCGCCAGCGAGGATTACGGCCTCTGCTACGGGGCCATGCTCCTCTACAGCGGCAGCTTCGAGGCCTTGGCCGAGCGCAGCCAGTACGACAACGCCCGCCTGGTGATGGGCCTGAACCCCTACCACTTCCGCTGGACCCTCCAGAGCGGCGAGAGCTTCACCGCCCCGGAGGCGGCCATGGTCTGCTCCCCCTGCGGCCTGGGCCAGATGAGCCGGCAGTACCACCGGGCCATCCGCCATCACCTCATTGACGACCCCTGCGCCGGGGAGCGCCGCCCGGTGCTGATCAACAACTGGGAGGCCACCTACTTCAACTTCGACGCCGACAAGCTGGTGGACATCGCCAAAACCGCCGCCCCCCTGGGCATCGAACTTTTCGTCATGGACGACGGCTGGTTTGGCCGGCGCAATGATGACAACCGGGGCCTTGGCGACTGGTGGGTGAACACCGCCAAGCTCCCCGGCGGCCTGGAGGCCTTGGTCCCCCGCCTCAAGGAGCTGGGCATGGCCTTCGGCATCTGGATCGAGCCGGAGATGGTCAATGAGGACAGCGACCTCTACCGGGCCCACCCGGACTGGGCCCTCACCATCCCCCGCCGCTCCCCCGCCCGGTGCCGGAACCAGCTGGTGCTGGACTTCTCCCGGGCCGACGTGCGGGACTACGTCTACGCCCAGATCAGCGCCGTCCTCTCCAGCGCGGACGTGCGCTACGTGAAGTGGGACATGAACCGGAGCCTTACCGACGTGTACTCCGCCGCCCTGCCGCCGGAGCGCCAGGGGGAGGTGTACCACCGGTACGTCTTAGGCGTCTACGACATGCTCCGCCGGCTCCGCGCGGACTACCCCCACATCCTCGTGGAGGGCTGCGCCGGCGGCGGCGGACGCTTTGAGGGCGGTATGCTCTATTACACCCCACAGATCTGGTGCAGCGACAACACCGACGCCATCGACCGTCTAAAGATCCAGTACGGCACCTCCTTCTGCTACCCGGTGAGCACCATGGGGGCCCACGTCTCCGTGGTGCCCAACGAGGAGAACGGCCGCGTCACCCCCATGGAGACCCGGGGCGTGGTGGCCATGGCGGGGACCTTCGGCTACGAGATGGATTTGAGCAAGTGCAGCGAGGAGGAGAAGGCCGTTATCCGCCGCCAGACCGCCTTCTTCAAGGAGCATTACCAGCTGATCCAGCAGGGGGACTACTACCGCCTCACCAGCCCCTTCGACAACGGCCCCTACACCGCTTGGGAGCACGTCTCCCCGGACCAGTCCGAGGCCTTGGTGTCCGTGGTCTCCGGCTCCGTCCGGGCGGCCCAGCCCTTCCTGACCCTCCCGGTAAAGGGCTTGGACCCCCGGCGTGTTTACCGGGTCAATGATGGGCTGACCCTCCCCGGCGATGCCCTCATGGCCGCCGGCATCCCCCTGCCCCAGTTCCCCGGGGACTACACCGCCTACCAGTTCTACCTGAAAGCGGAATAACCCCTCCTGAGAGGGGCGCCGCGAAAGCCATTTCGCCGGAAAACCAGCGAAACGGTTTTCCGGCGAATCTCTCTTATCCCTATGCCTCCACGCGGTAGATCTCCAAAGGCGTGCATCCCTTGACAAGAAGGAGCCGCAAAAACTCCTCCACGCAGCGCCCCGCGGCGAAGATGCTGTCGTCAAACAGCACATATACGCTGCCGTCCGCCCTGACGAAAACCAGCCCATCCGGCTCCACCGTCCCAACGGGGAAGATGGGCCCGCCGATTACCTGCCGGGCTGTGTCCAAGCCTATCACAATCTCTGTATCCCGGGCGGCCTCCAGCGCGTCAAAAGTGAAGGCGGCTCCCTTGTACCCCGCCGCGTCCAGCCCCAGCCCCTCTAAGGCGGCCAGCGCTGTCTGGCAGCTCTCCCGGATCTCCGCGGCCTCCGGCCAGCGGTCCGGGGGAAGCCCCCGCTCCCGCCAGCTTTGGACCAGCCGCCGATAGCTCTCCGGTTGGTACTCCCGAAACCGCAGGGCGCCCAAGGAGCGCAGCACCTGCACCCCATAGTCCACCGCCGGAAAGCCCAGCGCCGTGATCTCCTTTAGCCAAGCCTCCGCCAAGGGGAATTCCCGTCCCGGTGTCCAGCCGTTTTTCCTCAGAACCCACCGCACATAGGGGTCCAATCCCCCCAAATCTATCATAGCCGTTCCTCCTGAAAGGGGAGCGCCTCCGCGCTCCCCTACTTGGGCACCCCTTTATTCTGATTCCGCCACTCCCGCGGGGACATGCCGTAGCGCTTCTTAAACGCCCGGGAGAAGTGGAACTGGTTGGGATAGCCGCAGAGGACGGAGATATCCCCGATAGAGGCCCCGCTGGTCTTCATAAACTCCGTGGCCTTGGCCAGACGCAGGCGGATCAAAAACTCCTGGGGCGGGCACCCCATGTTCTCCTTAAAGAGCTTGCTGAAATAGCTGCGGTTGAGCTTGCACACATCGGCGATCTCCTCCACGGACAGCTCCCGCTGATAGTTCTGCTCCATGTACGTCACCGCCTCCTGGATGTAGAAGTCCTGCAGGCGGTTCCCCCGCAGCTCCCGCTTGGCGGAGGAGGACTGCACCAAGGTGTCCATAAACAGGAACAGGTGCCCGATGAGATGGAGGGCGGAGGCGTCCGAGTGGGCGGTGATGTAGAGCATACTGTCCCGCACGCTCTCCCCCATGGACAGGGTCTTGGGCCGGTAGATCGGCCGATTGGCCCCCAGCCCCGCGGTGTCCAGATACTCCGCCGCCCGCAGCCCGTCGAACTCCAGCCACACATACTTCCAAGGGTCATCCCGCAGGGCACAGTAGGTGTTCACCTGCCCCGGCGCGATGAGAAACCCCTGATTCGCCTGCAGCTCGTGGCGGCGTGTAACCCCGTCGTCCCCGGTGTGCTCTAAATACCCCCGGCCGGAGATGATATAGTGAAACAGATAGTGGTTGCGCACATAGGGTCCGAAGGAGTGGAGCGGAGCGCACTGCTCCCACCCATACTGGTAGAGCCGCAGATCTAAAAAATTCTCGTTGGGAAAAATGGAGAAGGAAAACTCTGCCATAGCGGGCACATCCTTTCTAAACCCTCCCGGCGGCGCTCAGCGCCCTGTTTTTGATCATACTACTCCAAATTAAGTCATAGTAATGATATTAGTTACAGATACTATATCACCAGCAACCAGACTTTTCAAGTAAAACCGTGCAAAAAACGAAAATAATTTATAAAAAGCAATCAAAACGATAAAATTGATTCTTCAATCAGAGGAGGCTGAAACGCTGTGACTGCCTTTGAACGCCGTCTGAAGGACCGGCGGGACGAATTAAGCTGGCTCTACATGGAGCTCTACGACAACCGCCCCGGCCTGGAGGCGCTTCTCCAGGCTGTGGAAGCCCTTGCCGCCCAGCGCCCGGACGCTCTCCGGCGTTTGGACCAGCGCCGGGAGAAGGACCCCGGCTGGTTCCGGGCGGGAAAGATGCTGGGCGTGACCATGTACACCGATCTCTTTGCCAAAAACCTGCGGGGCGTGGAGGAAAAGCTCCCCTACCTCAAGGAGCAGGGGATCACCTACCTCCACCTGATGCCCCTTCTGAAGATGCCCCACCCGGACAACGACGGGGGCTACGCCGTGGAGGATTTCGGGCAGGTGGACCCCTCCCTGGGCAGCAACGAGGATCTGCGCCGCCTTGCCGACGCCATGCGCCGCCGAGGTATGAGCCTGTGCCTCGACTTTGTCATCAACCACACCGCCGACACACACGAGTGGGCCCTCCGGGCCAAGGCCGGGGAGGCGGAGTATATCAACCGCTACATCTGCTTTGACACGGCGGACATCCCCCGGGAGATGGAGAAAACCATCCCCGATGTGTTCCCCCAGACCGCCCCAGGCAGCTTCCTCTACGTGCCGGAGATGGGCAAATACGTCTGCTCCTCCTTCCACCCCTACCAGTGGGACTTAAACTACCGCAGCCCCGTGGTCTTTCACGAGATGGTCTGCGCCATGCTGCGCCTCGCCAACCTAGGCGTGGAGGTACTGCGCATCGACGCGGTGCCCTACCTGTGGAAGGAGCGGGGCACCACCTGCCGCAACCTCCCCCAAGTCCACACCGTCATGCGCATGATCCGTCTGATCACCGAGTGTGTCTGCCCCGGCGTGATTTTGAAGGGGGAGGTGGTGATGGCCCCCAAGGAGCTCGCCCCCTACTTCGGCACCGAGGAGAAGCCGGAGTGCCACCTGCTCTACAACGCCTCCACCATGGCCACCCAGTGGAGCGCCCTGGCCAGCGGCGACGTCCGCCAGCTCAAGCGCCAGCTGGACGACCTCCACTCCCTCCCCCCCCACTGCGCCTTTGTCAACTACCTCCGCTGCCACGACGACATCGGCTGGGGCCTCAACGAGGCCTACGGCCGCTCCATCGGCCAGGATCCGGTGGCCCACAAGCGCTACCTCTACGAGTTTTTTGAGGGCAGCTTCCCCGGCTCCTTCGCCCGGGGGGAGCGGTACAACTACGACCCGGCCACTGAGGACGCCCGGACCTGCGGCACCGCCGCCAGCCTCTGCGGCATCGAGAAGGGGGTCTGCGAGGGGGACGAGGCCCAAATATCCATGGGCATCCAGCGGGACCTGATGATGCATGCGGCCATGATGAGCATGAAGGGCTTCCCCATGCTCTCCAGCGGCGATGAGATCGGCCAGCTCAACGGCTACGGCTACCGGGAGGACCCGGTCCTCCGGCACGACGCCCGGAACCTCCACCGCACCCCCTTCTCCTGGGAGGACGCGGCGCGCCGCGGGACCCCCGGTACCGTCCAGCAGCGGATCTGGGACGGCCTGCGGCAGCTGGAAGCCATCCGCGCGCAGGACCCCTGCTTCACTCCCGAGGCCTCCGTCACCACTTGGGACACCCACAACCCCCACGTCCTGTCCCTGATCCGCCGCGCCGGAGAGGAGACCCTAATCTGCCTCTTCAACTTCTCCGGCGCCCCCCAGCACGTGAGCTTGGACGCCATGGAGGGGATCTGCACCGACCTCATCACCGGCGAGGAGACCTTCTGTGCCGTTAAGGACTTGGCTCCCTACCAATACGCCCTCTGCCGGAAGCGGCCGGAGGCGGAGTAATAACAGACGGGAGAGTCCCCATCGGACTCTCCCGTCTGTTATCAAATCTCCTTGCGGCGCAGCCGGCAGAAAGGCACGCCTGCCTTCCGCTCCTCAGCTGTCCGCCGCGGGTCACTTCAGCGCCTGATACGCTGTCAGCATCTGCCGGATGGCCTCCTTGTCCCCGGCGCTGATGGTGAAGTCGCGGTAGTAGTCGTCGCCCTCAAAGCGGACAATGGTCTCACTGGAGCCGGCGATGGCGCCGAGAATCTCCTCATAGTTGCCCTCGCTGACATCCACGTCGATGTACTCCCACACATCGCCGCCGCCGTTGTCGCGGGTCACATCGAAGTAGTTAAAATACTTGGTGTACCGCTCGTCGTCCACGGCGAAGGTGATCTGCTTAAAGAAGACCCAGTCGTCGGCGGTGTAGTTGCAGACCAAGCGCAGCCAGACCCGGTCCCCCTCCTTCCCCAGATAGGGCAGGACGAAGCTTCTCTGATCGGCGGCCCAATAGTCGGAGTAGAAGGGGAAGGCGGAGGGGTAGTAGAACGCCAGCCCCCGGACCTTGTCCTCGTCCTTCCTGAACCCGGCCAAAAGCTGCTCGGCGGCGGCCTTCTTCACCACAGCAAGCTGCTCGACAGCGCTGCTGAGGGCGGCGGCGTTGGTCACCTTGGCCTGATCCTCGGCGCTGAGGGCGTCAAAGGCCGTCTGCGCCTCCTCGATCTTCCCGGCGCTGTCCATGCTCACCTCGCCGATGGCGCTGATCATGTCAGACACCGCCTTCACCTGGATCTCGCTGAGGGCGCTCTCCGCCGCCTCCAGCTCCCCGGCGTTGGTCACCAGCGCCTGCACCGAGGGATCGCAGCTGTCATAGAGGGCACGGGCGTCATCCACCGCCCCGGCGCTCTCCGCGCTCACCGTACCGATGGCGCTGATGGCCGCTATGACCTCGTCGGCCTGGGCCTGGAGCAGCAGCTGCTCATATGTATCACGGGCCGTCTGGAGCTTGCCCTGATTCACGTCCTTCTGATCCTCCGCGCTCAAAGCGGCAAAGGCCTCCTCCGCCGCGGTGATGGCGCTCCCGCTGTCCACTGTCACCTCGCCGATGCTGTTGATCATGTCGTCCACAGCCTTGGCCGCCTCGCTCTTGCCGCAGGCCGTCAGCGCCAGAGCCAGTACCAGCGCCATGACCAGCGCCGCAAGTCTCTTCTTCATCGTCTCACACCCTCCCCAAGGGCCTTCTCTCTCCGCCCTCAGGATCCTTTCCTCAAAATTTTGATGGACCTATCTTAAAAAAGCGTCTTCTCCCCCTCAGCGAACAGGGTATCATTGATCTCGCTCAGGGTCCTTTTATGCAGAATGCCGTGACAGATGATGGCGTCCCGCTTGATCTTGGGATAGATCTCCGCATAGCCGGCCTGACGCAGCAGGCTCTGGATCTCCTCCAGCGTGACCTCCATCCCCATGCAGATGCACAGCAGCCGATCCCGGGACGGATTGCGCCGGCCGGAAAACACCTGATGGAGATAGACCTCGCTCATACCGGCCCTCCGGGCCAGAGCGGCCTTGTTGATGCTTCTTGCGTCATACAGCTTCATCAACAGAGCGGCCACATTGTCATCCCGAAAGCTGTCCTGATTCTCCTTCAGATAGGACTGGATGCTGCACTCCTCCATCAGCTCCGCGCGCAGATCATCTGTCGGCTTTTCCTTCATTTTTCCCACCCCCCGCACTTTACATTTTAGCCAGTCTGCTATATACTCTATATACTGTACAATACTTTGCGGTACAAAACAATTAACTGGCTGCATAGTGCCGCAAATTTTTTGGGGGTGGCATCCATTTACAAATGGTTATCTGACGCACTTGAGGGGGAGTACGACTCCCTCCAGCTTTTGAAGGAGAGTCCCCGTGGCAGCGTGTCCCTTATCCGCCACCGCTCCTCCGGCCGGCGCTTTATCCTCCGCCGCTTCAGCGGCAGCGGGGAGGTCTACCGCCAGCTGCTGCGCTGCGCCTGCCGCCACCTGCCCACCATCTACGAGGCTGTCGAGCAGGAGGGGAAGAACCTTGTCTTGGAGGAGTTCATCCAGGGCGACACCCTAAGCTTTCTGCTGGAGGGGGCCCTCCTCTCCCCGCAGGAGACCCGGTCCATTGTGGCCCAGCTGTGCCAAGGGCTGTGGGTGCTCCACTCCATGGCCGCCGTCCACCGGGACATCAAGCCGGAGAACGTGATCCTCCGGGGGAGCGACGCGGTGCTCATCGACTTTGACGCCGCCCGCCTCCACAAGCCCGAGGCGGAGGCCGACACCCAGATTTTAGGCACCACCGGCTTTGCCGCCCCGGAGCAGTACGGCCTGGGCCAGTCGGACACCCGGACGGATATCTACTCCTTAGGCGTGCTGATGAATGTGATGCTCACCGGGGAGCACCCCTCCAAAAAGCTGGCGGAGGGCCGGCTGGGCCGGGTCATCCAGCGGTGTACCCAGGTCAACCCGGCCCATCGGTATAAGGACGTGCTGCATCTGATGGAGGCGCTTTAGGGAAATTAGGCGTCAGAAATTAAGAATAACACGATTTGAGACGGGGAGCGGATGCTCCCCCTATTGGAGTTGGCCCATGGAATTTTCTAAAATCTGCCCCCACTGCGGGGCCCATCTGCCGGATATGGCCTCCTTCTGCCCCCACTGTGCCCAAAGCGTCACCCAGCGGCGGGAGCTTCACCCGCCCAGACGTCTGCCCCGGCGGGTGCTGCGGGGCGCCCTGCTGGTCCTGGTCCTTGGGGCGCTGGCCCTGTCGGCCTATCTCTATACCCGGCCCAAGGTCTACGACAACGGCACCGCCGAGGTGATCTACACCGACAGCGACGGCTCCTACCAGCTGCTGCTCAACCACTTCGGGGACCGCTTCCAGCCCATGGCCGACTACGCCGAGGAGGTGGAGGAGGGGACCACCTCCAACAAGCCCTCCCGGCTGTTCATCAACCATGTGGAAACCGGCGTCAACGCCAAGGAGGTCTTTCTGCGCAAGGTGGAGACCATCAATGTGGAGCTTTTGCGGGGCGGCGACAGCCCGGAACCCTGGCAGTACACCGAGCCCCAGGCCACAGACTACGACCCGGAGGCCGCCTCCCGAAGCATCCTGACCTACACCGACCGCAGCGGCG
>CANPBB010000096.1 GCA_947572235.1 uncultured Clostridia bacterium | reverse complement strand
AGGTCCAGTACTCCGACGGCGACGCCGTGAAGGCCCAGGAGCTGACCAACGCCCTGATCAATGACGGTGTCATCGGCGTGTACGGCGCCAACGACGGCGCCACCAACGGCGCTGCCAACGCGGTGAAGGAAGCCAATGCCGGCGGCAAGGACATCCTCTGCGTGGGCTTCGACAACTCCTCCTCCAACCGCGCCCATGTCCGTGACGGCGAGCTGCTGGCCTTCATGGCCCAGAACCCCAATGTCATGGGTGAGAAGGCCATCGAGGCCGCTGTGACCCTGCTGGAGGGCGGCAGCCTCACCGAGACCCAGGTGGACACCGGTGTCAGCGTGGTCACCACCGAGAACGTGGACCAGTTCGAGGACTAATCGAAATCCGGCCCTACATCTGAAACAGCGACAAACAGGGCGCCCCGCCGGAAACCGGCGGGGCGCCCTGCCTTGAGAAGGGAGAATGCAGCTATGGGAGACATGAAAACCGGTGGCCAGACCATTGTGCAGGAGCTTTCCAACCTGATGGAGCGCATCGACAGCGGGGAGTGTGAGGCCCTGTGCGGCGCCATCCTTGCCGCCCAGCGGATATTTTTAGCCGGAGCGGGCCGTTCCGGCCTAGCGGTCCGGGCCTTCGCCATGCGTCTGATGCACTTGGGCCTTGCCGCCTACGTCTGCGGTGAGACCACCACCCCCGGCGCGGCGGCGGGAGACCTGCTGCTGATCGTCTCCGGCTCCGGAGAGACCGGCGGCCTGCCGGCAGCGGCCAAGAAGGCCAAGTCCATAGGCTGCCAGCTGGCCCTGATCACCGTCCGGCGGCAAAGCACCATCGGGGAGCTGGCGGACTACATCGTACAAGTCCCCGCCCCCACCCCCAAGGCGGAGCACGGCTTCCGCTCCATCCAGCCCATGGGGGCGCTGTTTGAGCAGTCCTGCCTCCTGCTCTTAGACGCCGCCGTGATGCGCCTGATGGAGCAGATGGACGTGGACGAGGCGGCCATGTACGCCCGCCACGCAAACTTGGAGTAAGGGAGGCGCCCCCTATGAAGCTGCAATTGGCCTTAGACGTCCTGACGCTCCAGGACGCCCTGTCCTTGGCCCGATCGGTGGAGGACTGTGTGGACCGCTTTGAGATGGGCACCCCCTTCCTGCTGGAGTACGGCATGGAGGCGGTGCGCCGGTTCCGCGCCGCTTTTCCGGAGAAGGAGATCTTGGCGGACACCAAAATCATGGACGCCGGCGCCTTGGAGGCGGAGAGCGCCTTCCGGGCCGGAGCCGATTTCGTGACCGTCTTGGCCGTCACTGACCGCGCCACCACAACGGCCTGTGTGGAGGCCGCCCGCAGAGCCGGAGGCCAAGTGGTGGCGGACCTGATCTGCGTGGAGGACCTGCCCGGGGAGGCGGCGGCGCTGGAGGCCATCGGCGTCCACGGTTTGGCGGTCCACGTAGGCGTGGACCAGCAGGCCCGGGGCCGTACCCCCTTAGGAGATCTGCAAGCCATCCGACACTGCGTCCGGCGCGCGGAGGTATCGGTGGCCGGCGGGATCTCCCGCTCCACCCTCCCAGACTACTGCGCCCTGCGCCCCGATGTCCTGATCGTCGGCGGCGCCATCGCCTCCGCCTCGGACCCCGCCGGCGAGGCCCGAGCCATCCGGCAGGCCATCACCCGCCACAGCGCCCCCTAACCGCACAAGGCCCCCTCCCCTACCCGACAGCTCCGCCTGTCCGGTTCGGGAGGGGGCCTTCCTCTCAAAAAAGCCTCCCCATCGGAGCCCAGCCCCTCTAAGCATTCCGCGCTTAGTACGCCTCCCACGGCTGGCCATGGCGTCCAAAACCGGCCTGAGACTATACCCCAAGCCGGAAACAGTGTCTGTTCCGACGGCTGGGGCTGGCCGGATTCCGGGCAGGCTGAAGTTCTTGACGTAGATGCGGTTGAACCATCCTTGGCCCTGCTTCTTGCGTTCGATCAGGCCGATGCCCTCCTTGTCCAGTTCCGGAACAGCTTTTGTGGCCTTGTCTTTGCCGCAGTTCATAAGGTTCATGGCATCCTCTTGGGTAAATCTGCATGGACACGAAGAGCGGCGTGTCCAATGTGGAGCTGGGGCTGGAAGCCATGGGCCTTCCAGCCCCATCACGGAGATCGCCAAGGAGATCATCGAGCGCGTAAAGGAGACAATCTTAGCCAGTGAGAGAGACCTGTACAAGGAGGAATCCTCCGATATCCTCTCAAAAATGAGCATCTATAGTTAAAACACTTAAAAACCGGTTTCCGATTTCCGATTTTCAAGCCGGGTTTTACCTATAGCAGGCCCTTTCAAGGCCTCTGTGGCTATAGCATATAAAAAAACAGGGTTTGGGAACACTGCCATAAGAACATGGTCGTAGAAGAAAAGTACATCATGCCATATAAGCAGATCATTAAAGTGAACCTGTGAAAGGAGTGTGGTAGGGCGGGAGTGAAATAGGTTTCCGTTCTGCCGCGCTCTTTTTCATTGAAGCCGCCACCGGCGGGAGGATGTGCTTGAACTACTTGCAGCGCAGCGGATACAGGTCTGAATCTTTTTGCCAATGAAACCCGCTTAAAATAGAGAGGTCAGAGCGAATGCCCTGACCTCTCTATTTTAAGCGGGGGTCTGCGGTGAAAACATCAACGGCCCTGACGGATCCGTGGGGCTCAGTCTTTAATCCTTCTTACGCTGCTTCTGAGAAGCAGCGGTCTCCGCCCCAGCCGGGGCGGGTCTGGCTGGGGCGGGTCTGGCTGGGGCGGGTCTGGCTGGGGCGGGTCTGGCTGAGGCGGAGACCGCCGGGGCGGGTCTGGCGGCGAGGCCATTCATCAGAATATCCACGATTTTTCCAGCGGCATCCTCCACCTCGAAGCGGCCCATGGCCTTGAGCAGAAGGGGTGTCATCTGGGTGGTCAACAGTATGGCAGCCATCTCCGCGTCCAGGGCAGCATCCAGCTCTCCCCGCGCTTGGGCAGAACGGAGCTCCTGACCAAGCCGCCGGAACAGCGCCTTCCGGAAGGTATCCACACACTCCAGCATGACGCTGGTGATGGGTTCACCGACAAAGAACATGGGAAAATTTACCCCGATGTGCTCCACCAGACGATCCAGCGCCAAGTAGTAGCAGATCAGCTTCTCCCGGAAGGTCTGCTTCTGGGAGAATACATGCTCCAGCTCCTCCAGCAGGCGGTCCAGCACCATCTGGGCGGTCTCCAGCAGCAGCTGGTCCTTGGAAGGGAAATACTCGTAGATGGTGGACTTTCCAATCTGGGCCCGGCGGGCGATCTCCGACATGGAGACCGCCTCAACGCCCTTATTGCAGAACTCCGCCAGCGCCGCCTGCATAATATCACTCCGGCGGCTCTCCCTTACGCTTGACATGCCGCCGCCTCCTCCCTCTTCAGGCGCTTCCGGCGCAGGCGGGTGTCCAAGCTGTCCAAGAGGCTGTAGTACACCGGGGTAAATAAGAGCGTCACCACTGTGGACACCACCATGCCCGTGATCATCACGATGGCCATGGGCATCATGATCTCCGACCCCTCGCCCACGCCGAAGGCCATAGGCAGAAGGCCCAGTACGGTGGTCAGTGTGGTCATCAGCACCGGGCGGACACGGCGGGGGCAGGCGTTTAATATGGCCTCCTCCTTCTCCTCCCCACGGCTTCGGCGGATCTTGATGTAGTCCACCAGCACGATGGAGGAGTTAACCACCACGCCGGAGAGCATGATCACGCCCACGAAGGCCAGCATGGACACCTTCATTCCAAAGAAGGGCAGCAGGAACAGCGAACCAATTAGGCCCACCGGCAGGATCATCATGACAATCACCGGCATAAGGAAGGACTCAAACTGGGAGGCTAACACAAAGTACACCAGCCCCACAGCCACCAGCAGGGCGTAGCCCAAGTCCAAAAACGCCTCGATCATCTCCTCGTTCTCGCCACCCATAGACACTTGGATGCCCTCCGGCGTCTGGAAGTCCTCCAACAGTGCCGAGACGGTGTTGTAGATGCCCACGGTGTCCCCGGTGGCGCTGGAGCCGCTGACGGTGATGGTGCGGCTCTGGTTCTCCCGGTAGATGGACTGGGGGGACAGCTCCACCGACACGTCAGCAATCATGCTCAGGGGAATGCTGGAGCCCAAGGGGGTAGCAATGGGCATGGAGCGCAGGGCATCCAAGCTGTTGCCCGCGTCGCTGTCACCCCGGACCACCACGGAAATCTCCTCACCGCCGATCTTCAGCTCAGTGGCGGTGGTGCCGGTGAGCTGGCTGCGAACGGCACTGCCCACGGTGGCGGCGTTGAGACCATACTGGGACGCCACGTCCCGGTTCAGCGCCACATTCACCGCCGGCACCTGCTCCGAGGCGGAAGAGGTGACCTCCACCGCGTCGGGAAGAGCGGTAATCTCACGGACCAGCCGGTCGGCAGTCTCCTTAAGGAGGGCGTTATCGCTGCCGGTAAGAGTGATAGCCACAGCGCTGCCGGTCATGGAGGACATATCCATCATCCCCGCCGAGGATACGGAGAGCTCCGCCCCGGCGATGCCGGAGAGGTCCTGACGGAGCTGCTGGGCGATCTCCTCCGCCGAGCGATCCCGCTCCCTCCGGGACACCAAGTTCATGGACACCGAGGCACCGCCGCCGCCGGTGAGGCTGCTCATCATGCCGCTGCCGGTGGTGTAGTAGATGCTGTCCAGCTCCGGCACGGTGTCTATGGCTACAGCCACCACCTGCTCAGAGATGCGCTGGGCCTCCTTCACCTCCGCGCCCACCGGCAGGCTGACGCTGATGGAGATGCTGCTCTGGTCAATATCGGGGATCATTTCAAAGCCGGCAAAGAAGATGGACAGGCTGAACGCTGCCACCAAGGCCAAGGAGGTCAGCACGGCAATCTTCCGGTGTGTAACAAAGAAGCGCAGACGGTCCTGATACCACGCTGTCATACGGGCTCTGGCCATTGGCTTTCTTTCCCCCGCATCCTCTATGGCTTGGGCCATGGTCTGCAAATTCTTGCTCCCCCGGCCCAAGAGCGCGTAGCTGAAGAGGGGAACAATGGTCAGCGACACCACCAAAGAGGTGAGCATCAGCGCACAGATCGTCAGGCAGAAGTCATAGAACATCATCCCCACCAGACCGCCGGTAAGTCCCAAAGGCAGGAACACCGCTACAGTGGTCAGTGTGGAAGCGGAGATGGACAGCGCCACCTCGCCAGTACCCTTGGTGCAGGCCTCAAAGTTGTTGAAACCGTCGGCGCGGTAGTGGAAGATATTCTCCAGTACCACGATGGAGTTATCCACGATCATGCCCACACCCATGGCCACGCCGCCAAGGCTCATCATGTTCATGGTGATGCCCAACACCTGCATAATGAGGAACACCGCCACGATGCAAAGAGGCATGGCTAAGGAGATCACCAAGGTGGCGCCCCAATCACGCAGGAATACAAACAGCACCACGGCGGCCAGCAGCACGCCTAAAATGATGTTGGTGATGGCGCTGTTGACAGCTAAGTTGATAAAGTCGCTCTGATCCATCAGGACCATCCAGTTCAGGGTGGGATTCTCCTTGGTGAGCTGGTTTAAGGTCTTCTGCACCCGCTGGGCGGTCTGGACCGTATTTACGCCGGACTGCTTGTTTACCGACAGGATAATGCAGGGCTCCCCATCCACCTTGGCGATGATGCTCTGCTCCTGCGGCTTGAGGTAGACGTTGGCCACCTCGTCCAAGCGGACGGTGCCGCCGCTGGGCAGAGGCAGCAGGCAGTTCTTCACGTCGTCAATAGAGGAGAACTCCCCGTCGGTGCGGACAGTGAGCGTCTGGGTCCCGTTGTCCACGCTGCCGGCAGGCAGGGCTAAATTTTCTGCGGTGAGAATTTGGGTGATGTAACTGATGGAGAGGCCATAGCCTGAGAGCTTCTCGCTGTATGTCTCCACCGCGATCTCGTTGGCATAGCCACCTAAAATGTCCACTGAGGCCACGCCGTCAATCCGCTCTAAGGCTGGGGACAGCGTGTCCTCGGCGATGGTCTGAAGGCTGGGGAGAGCGGTACCCTTCAAGGCGATCTGCATCACGGGCATGGCGTCCACGTTGATCGCCATCACCGTGGGGGCGGAGGCATCGTCGGGAAGATAGCTCTTCACCATGTCGATCTTCTCCCGCAGATCCACCAAGGCGTTGTCCATGTTGGTACCGTCGGCAAACGTAACCATGACAATGGAGCTCCCCTCGCTGGAGATGGACTGGAGATCCTCCATGCCGGACACTGAGGCACAGGCGCTCTCCAAGGTCCGGGTGAGGAGGTTCTCCACCTCCTGAGGCCCTGCCCCGGTGTAGGTGGAGAACACCACCGCCATGGGCAGCTCAATGTCCGGCATCAGCGCCAAGGGCAGTTTGGTAAAGCCCATAAATCCGAAGATGGCCACAATGACGCAGGCCATGATGGTGGTCACCCGGTGCTTGATGCAAAAGGAAACAAGTTTCATCGGCCTCAGCCCTCCACGACCCGCACCGCCACGCCGTCGGTGAGGTAGCTCTGGCCCACGGTAACCAAGGTCTCCCCCTCTGAGAGGCCGGTGGTGATCTCGGTCATGGTCCCGCTGACCAGACCCGTGGTGACGCTACGGCGGCGAGCGGTTCCCTCCTCCACCACGTATACATACTGCTCCAGCCCGTCGGTGATGATGGACTCCGTGGGGGCCAATACCGCGTCGTAGCGTATCTCTGTGCGGAAAACCACCTTGGCAAACATACCTATGGCGGCTTCGACCTCCTCCGGGAGGTCCACATGAACCTGATAGAGGGCGGTCTGGCCGTTCAGGGCGGAGGCCACGCCGTCTACGGTGCCGGTGACAGGGACATCAGAGGAGGACAGGGTCACCTGCACCTCATCCCCCACGTGGACGTAGGGCAGCAGCACTTCGGAGATGCCCACCACCGCCTGCGGCTTGCCGATTTCGCTGACCACCACGCCTACGCCGGTGTTGGCGGCCATCACCCCGGCAGTGACGCCCACACTGGACACGGTGCCGCTGATGGTGGCGCGGACTGCCGGGTCGGCTAATGTCTCCATCAGATCGTCGGCGTTCAGCTGGGCCAGCGTGGTCTCCCGGCTGGTCTGGGCCTGAAGGAGGGCCAGCTCCGTCTGCTCCACGTTATTCCGGGACACTGCCCCGATCTCATAAAGGGAACGCAGGTTGTCCAAGCTCTGCTGGGTCTGGCGGACCTGCTCGTCCAAAAGGGTCTTGGTGCGGGTATACGTGTCGATCAGGGCACTGTAGGTATCCCGGAGGTCGGCGGTATCCATGATGAAGAGCACATCGCCCTCAGCCACCATATCGCCGGCCTTCACCAACACCTCCTTCACCCGGCCGGACACTGGAGGCATGATGGGGATATCCCGGTTGGCCAGCACGCTGCCGGTGACGGTGCTCTCGTTGAAAATTTCGCCCCGCTCCACGGTGATTACCTCCACCGCGGTGCCCTCCTTGGGCGGTTCGCTTTCCTCTTCCCCGTTGGCCGCGCAGCCGATCAGGCTCAGCGCCAGCACGGCTGATAGGGCGATGGCTGTCAGTTTCTGCTTCATATGGTTTCTCCTTTATACGATGCCGTAATCGCGGGCCCAAGTGTAGTTATTATAGGCACTGAAAAGCTCGATTTGGGTGTTATACAAATCACTCTCCGCTTGAAGGACGTCGTTTTTCCCGGCCAAGTACTCCTCCTCGGAGACCATGCCTAAATCGTACTTTTTGGCAGTAATCTCAAAGGTTCGCCGCTGGAAGGCCAATGTCTCCTGAGCAGCCTTGGTGAGCCGCCACTTCTCCCCTACAGTAAGGCAGATCACCTTGAAGTTGTAGGTAAAGGAGTCCTCTGCCGCCTTTACTGCGTACTCGTTGGCATCGCTGTGGTCGTAGTCCTCTTGAACACGGGCGTTCATCACATCCACATTCTTTCCCATGGCCCGGCGGACCTCCCCGTCGAAATCCACGCCGTTTACGGCCTCCTCGCTGGGAATCACCAAGTACTCCAAGCGTGTGGTGCCGGTGAGGGGCAGACCGCACATGCCCTCTAAGGTGATCTTACTGCTCCTGATCTGGAACAGCAGTCCTTGGAGGGAGCTGACGGCGCTGTCGCGCTGGTGGCGCATGGACTCTAAATCATAGAGGGAGGCCATGCCCAGCTCGTACTGCTTCTCATAGATGGCTATGGCCCGGTCCAAGGTCTGGAGGCCCCGTTCGATGCTTCCCAAGTTAGCCTCCATGGTGGCGATAGCTATGTATAGGGTCTCGGTGCCCTTGACAATCTGGTCGATACCGTTTTTCAGGGAGTTCTCCCCGGTGCGCTTGGAGACCTTCAGGCTGTCAATCTGGCCATCCAAGGTGGAGATCTGGCTTCTAATATTGGTGCTGTTCACTTGGAGTAGGAGTCCCAAGGTGCCAGCCAAGGCGGGATCCATCCCTTGGATACCTCCCAGCGCCCCGCTGAGGGCGCTGTCCAGCTTGCGCAGCTCACCGATAGCACTGTTGATGCTGCCCACGCTGATGTCGGAGAGGTCGGCGATCTGCTCTTTTAGGTTTTTCACGTTGTAGTTACTTTTCTCCAGCCGCTCCCGCAGGGTGCCGAAGGGCAGCACATCCCCCTGTTCAGAGCGGAAGTCCGCCAGCTCCTTGGCCCAACCGGTGAGAACCACAGGGTCATCGGCGATGCCCAGCTCCTCCCGCACCGCCGGGTCTTCCGGAACCTCAGGGATGGGGCTCACAGGGGTCTCCTCTCCCGATTCTGGGACCGCCGCGTCTGTTGGGGTGCTCTCGCCATCCTCCTGTCGAAGGCCCTCCGCCGCCGCTTGGGGCGGCGTGGCCGGCTCTCCCGTGCCCCCCTCGGCCAAGGTGGGCGTGGCCGCCAAAAGCACCAGCAGTATGACTGTCAATACAAGTGCTGTGATCCGTTTCATGCCTAAGCTCCTTTTGCTTTGTATTGCGCGGTGAAAATTAGTACACAAAAAGCCGACCGACCGGTCGGTCGGCTTTCTCATTATAGGGACAGCACCCCTTTTTGTCAATGCCTTCCCTTGTGAAAAAATTGTGAACAATATGATTTATACCAGCCGGCCAAGAAAAAAGCAACCTGCCGCCGGTGGAGTGGACAGAAAAACAGGAGATATCGCAGAAATGTCGATATCTCCTGTTTTGCTTTTTCACGCCGGGCTGTTTGGGGACAGGCTTCGCTGGGCCCGTACAATGCTCAGGGGTGGAGCGTATTGGGGCAGGCGCATGGTAAAACGCATCTGGGGTCTCCGAGCCTCGGTAAGAGGCTCCCCCTCCTCCCCTGTCATGGCCGGGGCGGTCATGGCGAAGGGGCGCAGGCCTGGGCCTACCACCTCGATCTCGTCCCCGGCAGCAAACTTATTGCGCAAAGTCAGCTCCGCTGTGCCATCCTTGCCGCATCGCTCCACCACAGCCAGCACCTGCCACTCCCGGATGTACCGGGCGTCCTCGGTGTACTGCCCCGGCTGGCCGTAGTAGAAGCCGGTGGAGTAGTGGCGGTGGCTCACCCGTTCCACCTCCTCCCGCCACACCGGGTCCGGCACCCGTCCCTCCCACACTGCGTCCAGCACCTGCCGGTAGGCCGCGGTGACAATGCCGGCATAGTAGGAGGACTTGGCCCGTCCCTCAATCTTCAGGCTGGAGAGACCGGCGGCAATCAGATCGTCCAAGTGGTCGATCATGCACATATCCCGGGAGTTCATGATGTAGCTCCCCCGCTGGTCCTCGTAGATAGGGAAATACTCCCCCGGCCGCTTTGCCTCCACCAAGGCGTATTGGTAGCGGCAGGGCTGGGCGCAGGCGCCCCGGTTGGAGTCCCGGCCGGTCATGTAGTTGGA
>CANPBB010000095.1 GCA_947572235.1 uncultured Clostridia bacterium | reverse complement strand
CTGCAAAGGCTGTTATGGTACATCCAGGTCTATGAAAAGCGGTTTGCCCAGGAGCAGATGGAGCGGTTTGGCCTACAAGAGAAAAAGACAATGACCGCTAAACGCTGGGAGCTGGACAGGGCTAAAAACCGAGTTGCGGAAATCGACCAGCTTATTCAGAAAAGTTATGAGGACATGAGCAAGGGCTTACTCTCGGAAGAACGCTTCGCCACGTTGACGGTATCGCTGGAAAATGAGCAGCGGCAGTTGAAAGCGGATATTCCGGAGATGGAAACCTGCTTGGAGTTTACAGTGGACAAAGCTGCCGAACTGCAACGCTTTATTGAGCGGGCCAGACAGGTGACACGACTGACGGAGTTGACACCTGAAATCGTCCACGAGTTCATTGGCAAAATCATAGTATCTAAGCCGGAGAAGGTAGATGGTAAACGCCGCCAGCGCATAGACATCTATTACAGCACTATTGGTCTTTGGGTAGCCCCCGACCCGGAGGAACTGGAACAGGAATACCTGGCCTACTACAAAGCCATGCAGAATCGCAAGAAAAGGACAGCGTAGCCGTGGCTACGCTGTCCCAATCGAATAACTTATCATTTTTGCCCCCGGCTCGGGGCAACTTCCTTATGGGAGCTGCCCCGAGGGCCCGGCCTTTTTTTGATGTACACGCCGCAGGGCTGCTTTCCGAAATTTCCTACTGTTCAAACGGAGAAAAGTGTGGTACAATCACTGCTGAGGTATGCCGCACTGACAGACTCGGCCAGCTTTCCCCGTTGTGCCGGCCGAGCGCCACGGCCGCGCCCACGGCCCTGTGTCCGATTTGACGCGGACAGAGGTTAGGCGCTCCGCCGTGATGTCGGAGGCAAGATCTACCCAAAAACCATGTGGAGCATGAGAAGGCGCGGACTGATTTTACTAGCCGGAGTCGGGACGGGTGTTTGAGGCTTCACGGGGAAAACCGCTTAGGGAGACCTAAGTGGTTTTTTCTTTTTCAGGGGACGGGGGTTTCGCCCCCCGGGGCGACTGACTTTTGGCACAGCCCAAAAGTCAGCAAAAGGCTGCTTAGGTGTCCGCTCAGGCGGGCTTTAGCCCCCCTTTTGGGGGGGCACAGCCCTTATTCGCTCCCCCCTAAGAACCATAGGCCGCGCCGCCCCCTCGATAGCCCGACTTTCATCCAACCTTGCCGTCCCCCTGTGGCGGCGGTTACTCTCGCATAAATAAAGGTATCCTGAAAGCGTCCCCCCGTCTTTAGCCTTACGATAAACCGCCGCTGCCGCTCTGCCCCCCTCGCCACGACTTGCCCCCGAAACTTGATGGCTGCTTCGCTGGCATGGTGCAGCAAATGCCGCCGTATCTGATAGCGGTTGTAGGGGCGCACACTGTGCGCCCGCCCTTCCGATACCGAATTGATCCATCAAACTTACCGCACCAGACCAACCGTCCCCCAGCGCTTCGCGCCATAGCCTCCCTTGCCAAAGGGAGGGGGACCGCCGCACGGCGGTGGAGGGATTCCCCGCAGGCACCCCAACAAACCGCCCTCTCAACACACCAAGATGGTTTGTCACCCCCCCGCAGAAGCCGGCATCCTTACCGCCCCCTCCCCCAACATCCACTGTACCCCTGATACATCCCCCTGTCCCCGGAATACTCCAATATCCCCCCCACCGCCCCCATTTTTCGCCCATCTCCCACCTTGCCCAACCATCAAAACAATGGTATACTTCCCATCAGAGAAACGAAAAAAGGAGCCAACAGCAATGAAACTGATCTCATGGAATGTCAACGGCCTCCGGGCCTGTCTGAAGAAGGGCTTTCTGGACTTCTGCGCCCTCTCCGACGCCGATGTCTACTGCCTTCAGGAGACGAAGATGACCGCCGGCCAAGCGGACTTCGACCTCCCCGGATACTTCCGCTACTGGAACAGCGCGGACAAGAAGGGCTACTCCGGCACCGCCATCTTCACCAAGACCGAGCCCATCTCTGTCTCCTATGACTTCGGCGATGACCTCCACCGCCACGAGGGCCGCCTCATCACCGCCGAGTATCCGGACTTCTACCTGCTCTGCTGCTATACCCCCAACAGCCAGGACGGCCTAAAGCGCATCGACTACCGCCTCCAGTGGGAGGACGACCTTCTCCTCTATCTTCAGACGCTGGACCGCACCAAGCCCGTAATCCTCTGCGGCGACTTAAACGTGGCCCACAAGGAGATTGACCTGAAAAACCCCGGCCCCAACCGCGGCAATCCCGGCTTCTCCGATCAGGAGCGTGCCAAAATGACCGCCCTCCTCTCCGCCGGCTTTGCGGACACCTTCCGCCAGCTCTACCCGGACAAAACCGGGGCCTACACCTGGTGGAGCTACCGCCGCAGCGCCCGCGCCAACAACGCGGGCTGGCGCATCGACTACTTCATCGTCTCCCAGCGCCTTCTCCCCCGGGTCGCCTCTGCCGATATCTACGCCGAAATCCCCGGCAGCGACCACTGTCCCGTGGCGATCACCCTCCGTTGAGTGCGGCGTGGGGGAATGAGTCCGGCTCCGCCGGACGATTTCGTGGTGCCGACGGGAAAAGCGCTCCCGCTCCCTCCTGCAATATAGATGCCCCGTTATCTTCGCTCCAAAAATTTCAATCCGCCGCCGTTAGGCGATCCCTTCACTCCTCACGAACACTGGAGGTGCCCATGTACGATCTCATCCTCATCGGCTCCGGACCGGCCGCGGCGGTCTTCGCCCGACTGGCGCCCCGGTCCCTGCGGATTCTGCTGATTGACGGCGGGGGACGGCCCAAGCCCTGCGGCGGGCTGCTGGCCCCCGACGCCCAGAAGGCGCTGGCCCGGTTTGAGCTGACGCTGCCCAAGGCGGTGCTGGTGGACCCCCAGATCTTCTCCGTGCGCACCATCGACCTTGCCACCCGTCGGCAGCGGTACTATCAGCGGATGTACATCAATGTGGACCGCCGCCGGTTTGATCAATGGCTTATGGACATGGTGGGGGACAACGTCACCGTCCTCCGGGGCCGGTGTACCGCCCTCCGGCGTACCGACGGCGGCTTCGCCGTCACCTGCACCGCCCCCGGCGGCGTCCGGCAGGAGTTCCGGGCCCCTCTCTTGGTGGGGGGCGACGGGGCGGACTCCATCGTCCGCCGCACCCTCTTCGGCCCGGCGAAGATCCGCCGGTACACCGCCATCCAGCAGTGGTTCCCCCTGTCCGACGCCAACCCCTTCTACTCCTGCGTCTTTGACGCCGCCACCTCTCCCTGCTGCTCCTGGTCCATCTGCAAGGACAGCCATCTGATCTTCGGCGGGGCCTTCCCGCCGCAAAACTGCCGCGCCGCCTTTGAGGCCCAAAAGGCCCGCTTTGCCAGCTGTTTGGGCCTCGCCCTGGGCCAGCCGGAGCGGACGGAGGCCTGTCAGGTCCTCCGCCCCCACCGTCCCGCCAGCTTCTGCTTGGGAGGCGATAACGCCTACCTGATCGGCGAGGCCGCGGGCCTCATCAGCCCCAGCTCCCTGGAGGGCATCAGCTCCGCCCTCATCAGCGCCTGCGCCTTGGCGGAGAGCTTGCGGGAGGCCAATCCCCTCCGGGCCTACCGGAAAAAGCTGCGGCGCCTGCGCGGCAAGCTGCTGGCAAAGAATCTCAAGTGTCCCTTCATGTACCACCCCCTCCTCCGGGACTTGGTGCTGCGCAGCGGCCTCACCAGCATCGAGGTGTCCGCCCGATAGGGACAGCGGGCGGCGGGGTCAGCCCTATACAGTGCATATTCAAAATCTATACACTGGAAAAAGGTGCCATATAGGATGAAAATCGGGAGGAAATTGAGATTTCTTTCATAAAATGGGAGTATCGCCGAAGAAAAACACCCGTTTTGGAAAAGTTCATAAACTGTCCGGCGCAGAATTGTGAAAAACATATATTTTCGTCGGACTTCCCGAAAAAAAGATTGATTTTTCAGGTAAAACGCTGTATTGTTATTGGGTAACAGACGCTGAGGCTGTATACCCGTGATACAGCCCCAGCCAGTGGCCCGCGGGCCGCCCCGAGATAGGGAGGCGATCATGACCGATATCCACGCTGCCCAGCCGCCCAAGACAGACTGCTCCTATGTCTACGACTGTCTCCGGGCCGACATCCTGTCCGGCCGGATCAAGCCTAACGAGCGGCTGGTGGAGAGCCACTACGCCGAGAAGTTAGGTGTCAGCCGCACCCCCGTGCGGGAGGCCCTGCGCCTTCTGGAGCGGGACGGTCTGGTGGACCTGCGGCCCAAGCGGGGCGCCACCGCCCGCCAGCTTTTGACCGAGAGCGAGGTGGAGGAGATCTTCCGTCTCCGCGCCCTCCTCCAGCTAAACTGCGCGCCGGAGACGGTGAAAAACCTCACCGGGGACGAGCTGCGGCAGATGGAGGCCTGCAACGCCGCCTGTCAGGAGGCCGCCTCCGCCGACGATGCCGACGCCTTCTTTCACCACTACGACCGCTTCAACCTCCTCCTTATAGAGGGGTGCAAGATGCAGATGGTGATCAAGATGCTGATGCTTCTGGAGCACTTGGACCCCATCACCTCCGTGGTGGGCGGTACCGGCCAGGTCCCCGCCGCCCAGTACCGCCGGATCGCCATCTCCACCTGGGAGGGCCGCCGGCGTTCCCTGTCCGAGCACGAGGCCATCGCCGCCGCCCTCCGCCGCCGGGATCTCGCCGCCTACACGGCGGCCCTGCGCCGGCACACCGAGAGCTGCGATATGGCCTGCCGGGAGGGGCTGCGCAAGCTCCGGGGCCAGTGGCCGGAGCCCTCCGCGAAATCCCCGGAATAGGGCGTCCGTTCCCCTACAGACAGCATACTGCATACAATTTATCGCGATAAAAAATCCCCTTCCCTGTCAAACACCACTTCTGCGGTAGTGTTTGGAATACACCTATATTATAAGGAGGTAACACATGAAGAAGTTTCTTGCAGTACTTTTGACCTTGGCCATGGTGCTGGCCCTGACCGCCTGCGGCAATGGCGGCAACGGCGGCAACGGCGGCAATGGCGGCAATGGCAACGGCGGCGGCGGTGATGCCGACGGCGGCCAGAGCAGCGGTGAGCCCATCAAGGTGGGCGTGTACCTGCCCCTCTCCGGCGCCAACGCCGCTGTGGGCCAGTCCGGCGTGGAGGGCATTGAGATGGCCGTTGAGGAGATCAACGCCGCCGGCGGCATTGCCGGCCGTCCCATCGAGATCATCAAGGAGGACGAGGAGAACGACCCCACCACCGCCGTCTCCGTGGTGAATAAGCTCATCAATCAGGACGAGGTTGTGGCCATCATAGGCTCCGTCAACTCCTCCGTCACCCTGGCGGCCATGGAGGTCTCCGAGGACGCGGGCATCCCCATGGTGACGCCCATCTCCTCCGGCGCGGCCATCACCGGCAGCGGCAACCAGTACATCGTCCGCGGCCAGGCCAATGACCTGCTGCAGGCCGGCGCGGTGGTGGAGTACGCCATTGCCAAGGGCTACCAGAAGATCGGCCTCATGTACCAGAACGACGACTACGGCGGGGGCGCCCGCGACGTGATCGTGGAGATCATGAAGCAGAACAACATGACCTTGGCCGCTGACGAGGGCTTCGAGGCCAGCGCCGCCGACGTGACCCCCCAGCTCCAGAACGTGAAGGCCGCCGGCTGCGACTGCCTGATCATGTACTGCATGTACGCCCCCGGCGCCACCATCGCCAACCAGGCGGCCCAGTTAGGCATGGGCGATCTGCCCCTGCTGGGCGGCGGCGGCCTGACCAATGCCAAGCTCTATGAGCTGGGCGGCGACAACGTGGTGGGCGTGGTCAACAGCCAGACCTTCCTCGCCGGCGCCGACGCCGTCAACGACTTCTCCGCCGCGTTTATTGAGAACTTCCAGGCGAAGTACAACGACACCGCCGACTCCAACAACGCCATGGCCTACGACTCCACCTACATCCTGGCCGAGGGCCTGAAGTACAGCCTGGAGCAGTACAACGACCTCTCCGGCGACCACATCATGGAGGGCATGAAGGCCATCAAGGACATGCCTCTGGCCACCGGCACCATCACCATTGACGAGACCGGCGACTCCATCCGTGACAAGATCCTGATGGTGGAGCTCTGCGAGGGCGGCACCTACAAGCTGGCCAACTAATCCCCTCCTCCCTGCGAAGGAAGTAAAGACAGAGACGAGAAAGCGATACGCGAGACGGTCGGAGCGGGGACAGAGAACCCCGCTCCGCCGCCCCGGCAAATCCCGTCAAACATGGAGCGCTTTCCGTGTGCGGCGATTGGGAGGAAAACAATATGGTATTCTTTTTACAGCAGCTGGTCCAGGGCTTGGCCATCGGCAGTATCTATGGCCTTATCGCCATCGGCTACGTGCTGATCTACAACACCTGGGGCGTGCTGAACTTCGCCCAAGGCGACATGGTCATGGTGGGGGCCTTCACGGTGCTTGTCACCCACTCCATGATGGGCCTGCCCATGTTCCTTGCCATCCCCCTTGCCATCCTCATGTGCGTGGTGATCGGCTTCATCATTGAGCTGACGGCCTTCCGTCCCCTGCTCAACGCGGAGAACCAGCGCCGCCTCATCGCCACCATCGGCGTGGGCATCTTCCTGCGCAATTTGGTGCAGATCATCTTCGGCGCCGACGCCTTCCCCTTCCCCAGCATCTTTGGGGACAAGACCATGGACGTAGCCGGTCTGAAGATCGTGCCCCAGGACATCTGGAACACCTTGGTGGGCATCCTCCTGGTGGTGCTCCTGATGCTCTTCCTCAAAAAGACACGCATCGGCAAGGCCATGCGCGCCACCGCGCAGGACCGTGAGGCCGCCCGCCTCATGGGCGTCAACGTCCGCCGGTGCATGTCCGGAACATTTATCCTGGCCTCGGCCATCGGCGGCTTCGCCGGTATGCTCCTGGCCCCCAAGTACTTCGTCATCGCCTCTTTAGGCACCACCTTCGGCAACAAGGGCTTCGCCGCGGCGCTCTTCGGCGGCATCAGCTCCAACGCCGGCTCCATGGTGGGCGGCGTGGTCTTAGGCATTTTGGAGACCTTGGCGGCGGTCTACGGCAAATCCACTTGGCAGACCGCCATTGCGTTCATCATCCTGTTCCTCGTCTTGGTCGTGAAGCCCACGGGCCTCATGGGCAAGAAGGATGTGCGGAAGGTTTAAGAGGTGGCGTATGAAAAAAAATGAAATGACGCTCGCTCAGAAAATCTATCGGAAGTCCCGCCTCTGGGTCATCCTGCTGCTGGTGGTCATCTTCCCCCTGATCCAGATCCCCAAGAACGGCAAGATGATCTTTCTGGCGGACAACTACCTTCTGCACATGGCCAACATCTCCATGATGTTCGCCATCCTCACCATCAGTCTGAATATCCTGTCCGGCTTCACCGGACTGATGTCCGTTGGACATATCGCCTTCTTCGGCATCGGCGCCTACTCGGCGGCCATCCTCACCACCAAGGCCGGGATGCCCATTCTCGTGGGCTTCATCGCCGCCGGCGTGATCTCGGCCCTGTTCAGCCTGATCCTGGGCCTGCCCACCATGCGCCTGCGGGGGATGTACTTCTCCGTGGCCACCATGGCCTTCGGTGAGATCATCTACCAGCTCATCAAGAACTTGGAGCCCCTCACCGGCGGCACCAAGGGCATCACCAAGATCCCCTCCATCGAGATCTTCGGCATCTCCTTCAAGGACTACCGGAACTTCTACTACTTAATGCTCTTGGGACTGGTGCTGGTCATCGTCCTCACCCAGAACCTGAAGAACTCCCGCCCTGGCCGGGCCATGCTGGCCATCCGGGCCAACGACATCGCCGCCGAGGCCATGGGCGTCAACGTGGTGAGCTACAAGCTGGTGGCCTTTATGGCCTCCGCCTTCTTTGCCGGCATCGCCGGCGCCTTCTACGCCCACGAGATGCGCTACATCAGCCCCGAGACCTTCGCCAGCGTGGAGTCCGCCAGCCTTTTGGCCATGATGGTGGTGGGCGGCATCGGCTCCATCCCCGGCGCCATCCTGGGCGGCGCGGCCCTCACCATCCTGCCGGAGGTCCTCCGCTTCATCGGCGAGTTCCGTCTGGTGCTCTACGGCGCGGCGGTGGTGGCCATCATCATCTTCGCCCCCAAGGGCTTGGGAGGCCTCATCACATGGATTGACGAGACCCTCAGCGGCCAGCGGGCAAAGGGCAGCAAGCACCCCAGCGAGGCGGAAGCGGGAGAGGAGGCGCAGGAATGAGCAAGAACATTCTGGAGACACAGGGGATCGGCATCCAGTTCGGCGGCCTGAAGGCGGTGAACAACGTGAACTTCACCGCCGGCGAGGGGGAGATCACCGCCCTCATCGGCCCCAACGGCGCGGGCAAGACCACCCTCTTCAACCTGATCGCCGGCTTCTACGCCCCCACCGCCGGCAAAGTTTTCTTCAAGGGCGAGGATATCACCGCCTTAAAGCCCTACCAGCGGACAAGGATCGGCCTGGCCCGCACCTTCCAGAACATCAACCTCTTCGCGGACATGTCCGTGATGGACAACGCCCTGGTGGGCCAGCACTGCCGCATGACCTACGACCCCATCAGCGCCATGCTCTCCCTGCCCAGCAAGCACAAGCAGGAGAAGGCGTCGCGGAAAGAGGTCATGGAGATGCTGGACTTCATGGGCCTGGCCGACGTGGCCGAGGAGAAGGCCGGCAGCCTCTCCTACGGTAAGCAGAAGAACTTGGAGATCGCCCGTGCCATGGCCACCAAGCCCGAGCTGCTGCTCCTCGACGAACCGGCCAGCGGCCTGAACACGCAGGAGCTGGACCAGCTGAGCCAGCGTGTCCTGGCCATGCGGGACCGGGGCATCACCGTGGTGCTCATCGAGCACAAGATGGACGTGGTTATGACCATCTCCCACAAGGTGATGGTGCTGAACTTCGGCGAGACCATCGCCTTCGGTCCCCCGGAGACCGTCAGCGCCGATCCCCACGTCATCGAGGCCTACTTAGGGAAGGAGGACGACGAGGATGCTTGAGCTGAAGAACGTCCACGTGAGTTACGGCAGCATTGAGGTGCTCCACGGCATCGACATACACGTGGAGAAGAACGAGATCGTCACCATCATCGGCGCCAACGGCGCCGGCAAGTCCACCACCCTGAAGGCCATCGCCGGCCTGATCCCCAAGCACAGGGGCAGCTCCATCGTCTACAACGGCACCGACATCACCCCCCTATCCGCCGAGGTCATCGTCTCCAGGAAGCTCTCCCTGGTCCCCGAGGGCCGGCGGATCTTCCCGGACATGACCGTGACGGAGAACTTAGAGATGGGCGCCTACCTCCGCAGCAAGGACAAGGCGGGCATCCAGAAGAGCCTCCAGGAGGTCTACGAGCTCTTCCCCCGGTTGGAGGAGCGGAAAAAGCAGATGAGCAAGACCCTCTCCGGCGGCGAGCTGCAAATGTTAGCGGTGGCCCGGGCCCTGATGGCCAAGCCCGACATGATCATGTTGGACGAGCCCTCCACAGGCCTCGCCCCCCTGGTGATCAAGAGCATCTTTGAGATCATCAAGAACGTCCGCGACACCGGCACCACCGTGCTGCTGGTGGAGCAGAACGCCAAGATGGCCTTAGGCATCGCCGACCGTGGCTACGTGCTGAAAAACGGCCGCATCGTCATGGAGGACACCGGCAGGAACCTTCTGACCAACGACGACGTGCGCAAGGCCTACCTGGGGGAGAAACAGTAGCCCCAAGTACCCCCTCGCCCCACTGTCCGCCTCCCCTCTCTCAACTGACCTTCAGGCAAGGACAAATGTCCGCCCGCCAACCCCGCGAAAAGCCGGCTCGCGTAGACGTGCAACCGCGCGTGCAACACCCCCCATGTTTTTCGCGATTTTTACTCAAAAA
>CANPBB010000094.1 GCA_947572235.1 uncultured Clostridia bacterium | reverse complement strand
CCAATCTGTTACTCGAATACTACGAAATGAAGGAAAACGGAGGTAAAACGACTATTTGGTCATTGACGAGGAGACCGCCCCGGTGGTGGAGCTGATCTTCCAGCTCTGTGTAGAGGGCAACGGCCCCAGCAACATTGCCCGCATTCTGAAAGAGCGGAACATCCCCACACCGGGAACAATAGAGTTCCAGCGCACAGGCCGGACCCGCCGCTACCACCCGGACAACCCCTGCCACTGGAACGCCGATACAATCATCGGCATTTTGGAGCAGGACGCCTACTTGGGCCGTACCACCAATTTCAAGACAACCAAGCTCTCCTACAAGAACAAAAAGAAGATCGAGAACCCACCGGAGAAGCGGGTGACATTTGAGAACACCCACAAGGCCATCATTGACACCGGAACATGGGCCATCGTGCAGAAAGTACGGGCACAGCGCCGCCGTCCCACCCGGACAGGGGAGGTCGGGCTGTTCTCCGGCCTTGTATTCTGCGCCGACTGCGGCGCGAGGCTGTACTACTGCCAGACCAACGCCCAAGCCCGGAGGCAGGAGTGCTATACCTGCGGCAACTACCGCACAAGAAAGCAGTGCTCCTCCCACTATATCAGGGAGGTGGTGCTCCACCAGCTCGTTCTGCAAAATCTCCAGCGCATATTGGCCTACGCCCAGTATGACGAGGACGAATTTGTCCACGGTGTGATGCTGAACAAGAGCGCCCTCCAGCGGACAGAGCGGGAGCGGGGCAAGCGTGAGTTGGAGAAGCAGGAGCGGCGGATTAACGAGCTGGACACCTTGATCCAGCGCCTCTATGAGGACCATGTATCCGGTAAGTTGACGGCGGAACGGTTCGGCAAGCTGTCTGACAGCTACGAGCAGGAGCAGGCCAATCTAAAACGGAGTACAAAGGCCCTTCGCTCCACCACATCGGAAGCGGAAACGAAGGAGGACAATGTACAGGAGTTTTTGAAGATTGTGCGAAAGTACACCGAACCGTCTGAGCTGACACCGGAAATGCTGCGGGAACTGGTGGAGAAAGTAGTGGTCCACGCCCCGGACAAGTCCAGCGGTCATCGGGTACAGCGGATTGACGTATATTATAACTTCATTGGAGAGGTTGACTTCTCCCCGGAATACGTCGAGACCGGCAGGGGGACCGCTGTATGATATACACAAGCGCGCGAAGGAGCGCATGACTATATTGCAGAACACCATTAGATAAGTGGCTGAGAGCACAAGGAGTATTCTGACTAAAGAGGACAATGTTTCTCTCATGGCAGAGCCGCCCCTCACACAACTATATACCTTTATCAGGGTATGCTTCTTGGGTTCCTTTCACACTATCCTCCTTACCGCCGGCACACTTGTCCGCCTCTTTTGACAGTTGGAGGCCCGCCGCAGAAAGCGGCGGGCCTCTTCCCTGCTGTCCCCTATTTTTGCGCGGAGCGCAAATGAACTAAAATCGTTTTTCGGGGACCGCGTCCTCGGAAAAACACTCTGCGGGCCGCGCTCGGCCCGGACCTTTTTTTCGGGAATCGGCTGTGCCGCTTCCCGAAAAAAAGCCCCCCGTCAATTCAAATCCTCGTTTGAAATCCTGCGGATTTCAAACGAAACCCCATTCCCCCATCGTTTCATATCCGCAGATTTAAAGCGACTCTATTTCTCATAGGGCGACTGCTCCACACGGATGAAATAGCCTTGGCTGTGCTTGCACACCGGGCACTGCTCCGGGGCCTTGGCGCCCCTCTGGACGTGGCCGCAGTTGAGGCACATCCACCCCGTCTCCACATCGCTGACAAACAGTTTCCCCTGCTCCATCAGCTGGGCGAAGCGCTTGAAGCGGTCGGCGTGGACCTTCTCGATCTTGGCGATCTGTCGAAAGGCGGCGGCTACGGCGGCGAAGCCCTCCTCCTGGGCCTTCTCGGCAAAGGCCGGGTAGATGTCGCCGTACTCGTCGTTCTCGTGGTCCGCCGCCAGCTTTAAGAGCTTCTGCACATCGTCGGTGCAGTCCACCGGGTAGCCGGCGGTGATGACGATGTTGCCGCAGCCCGCCTCCTTCAGGTGGTTGTAGAAGATCTCCCCGTGCTCCTTCTCCTGGCCGGCGGTGTACTCGAAAAGCATCTCGATGACCTCTAAGTTCTCCTTCTTGGCGGCGGCGGCGGCAAAGGTGTAGCGGTTACGCGCCTGGCTCTCCCCGGCAAAGGCACGCAGCAGGTTGTCCTTGGTCTCGCTGTTCTTCCAGTCCATGGGTGTTCCTCCTTGCAGTATTGGTTGGCAGGTGTAGTATGGGCCGGTTTTCCTTTTTTATCCGGGCGGCAGGTATATTTCCTAAGAAGATGGTAAAAATAGCGCTTGTATTCGTCTGCGGGAAAGGAGGTGTCCCTATGGACAAGAACCAGAATAAGAATCAGAACCAGAGCCAGAACCAGCAGCAGAATAACCAGAACAATCAGAACCAGAACAGCCAGAACAAGAATCAGAACAAGAAGTGAGCGGCGCAGAGGCGGTGAGGAGTGTTCCTCACCGCCTCTGCTTGTCGGTGGGGGCTGCGGCGGCGGGGGCGGCTTTTGGGCAGGAAAAAACGGGGCAGGAATGCCCCGTTTTTGCGGTAGTTATGCAGCGGCGATGAGTTACCGGCGCTTTCGGCCCCGGTAGGCGGTGGACTGGGTGTAGTGGTTCTTCTTTCCGTACCGCTTCCGCTTGCCCAGCGCCCGTACCAAAATCGACAGCGCCACCACGCCTAAGATGGCCGCCGCCGCGCCGATGCGCACGTCCCGGCGGTGGAGAAACTCCATGGCGTCCCGCCGGAATACCAGCAGCCGGGAGGCGTCCACGTTTGTCAGCGCCAGCAGGGGCACGGTGGCGTACACCGTGTCGCCGCAGCTGAGGGTCACCTCCCCCAGCTCGTCCCCCTCGGAGATGGGGGCGTCCACCACCTCGCTGGGGAAGTAAAAGGTCCGCTCCAGATTGTCCACGTCCACGTCCGTGGGCAGCAGGCGCACCACGTCATAGGCCGGATGGAGCACCACAAAGTCCCGCTCGGACAGGGCCACCGTCAGCTCATAGATGGGCTCCCGGGAGGAGAGGATGGTCTGGCGCTTGAAGTGGTCAAAGCCCCATTTGAAGAGCCGCACCATCTCCGTGAAGCTCTCCACCCGCTTGCCGCCGGTCTCCGTCTGCACCTGCTCCGCCCCCATTACCACACCTAAGAGGGTGCGCCCGTCCTTCTCCGCCGTGGAGATCAGGCAGTTCCCCGCCTTGGAGTGGAAGCCGGTCTTGACGCCGCGGGCGTACTGGTAGACATATCCGGAGGCCCGGTAGGGGGAGAGGAGGTAGTTGGTGGTGTGATAGGTCCGCTGCGGGCTCTGGGCGGTGGCGGGGAGGGTGAAGCTGCGGGTGTCGCAGATGGGCATGAACTTCTCACAGTCCATGGCCGCCATGGTGATCCGATAGAGGTCGTAGGCGGTGGAGTAGTGGTCGTCATCGTGGAGGCCGGTGGTGTTGACAAAGTGGGTGTTCTCACAGCCCAGCGCCGCCGCCCGCTCATTCATCTGGTCCACGAAGGCGGCGACGGAGCCGGCGGCGGCCTCCGCTAAAATGTTGCAGGCGTCGGCGCCGGAGACCACCAAGATGCAGTTGAGCAGGTTCTCCACCGTCAGCGCGTCCCCCGCCTTGATGCCGGCGACGCTGGCGTCAAAGGGGATGGGGGCCAAGGCGCTCTCCGAGGCCACTACCATCTGGTCCATCTGGAGCTCTCCCCGCTCCACCGCCTCCAGGATCAAAAGGGCGGTCATCACCTTGGTGAGGCTGGCGGGGTAGAGCCGCTCATGGGCGTTCTGCTCGTAGAGAAGCTCGTTGGTGGTGGGGTCCACCAGCAGGGCGGCCTTGGCCGCTATGTGGATCTCCGACTCCTCCTCCGCCAGCGCCGTTGGGCTGAGGGACAGGGAGAGAAGAAGCAGGAACAGGAAAAAAACAGATAAACCGCGACGAATTTTCATAGCAAACTCCGCTCTGATATGGTATAATAGCCGCAGCAGGGCCATATACGCTTATTTTTTTGAAGGACTAATCATAAAAGCAGCCCTTCCGAAAAAAGGACGATATTCGACAGTATTGATTATTATACCAAATTCCATGGGGGACTTCAACTGTGAAACTCAGGGTGTTTTTCACAAAATCTGAATACGGATCGCTGATTCTTACCGTTGTATTCCTCCTTGTAATCAGCGGCGTGTTCTGGCGGGTCGGTCCCAAGCCCTCCTCGGCGGACTATACTGTCACCACGGAGCGCACCGCAGTGGGAGTGACGCCGGCGGCGGGGCCGGAGACGGCGGCGGGACAGGTCAACCTGAACACCGCCTCGGCGGAGGAGCTTCAGTCCCTGCCCGGCATCGGGGAGGTGCTGGCGGCGCGGATCATTGAGTATCGGGAGCAAAGCGGCCCCTTCGCCTGCCCGGAGGAGCTGATGGCGGTGAAGGGCATCGGGGAGAGCCTGTTCGACGCCGTCAGCGGCCGGATCACCACAGAGGAGTAGAGGAGTCCTATGAAGATTTTAGTAGTAGACGACGAGCGCCTTCTTGTCAAGGGCATCAAGTTCAACTTGGAGAACGAGGGCTATCAGGTGGAGACCGCCTTCGACGGCCTCGCCGCCGTGGAGCTGGCCCGGAACGGGGGGTTCGATCTCATCATCCTCGATCTGATGATGCCGGAGATTGATGGGCTGGAGGCCTGTATGCGCATCCGGGAGTTCTCCAACGTGCCCATTATCATGCTCACCGCCCGCAGCGAGGACAAGGACAAGATCATCGGTTTTGAGTGCGGGGCCGATGACTATATCACCAAGCCCTTCAACATCCTGGAGCTGAAGGCCCGCATCCGGGCCATGCTCCGCCGCAGCGGCGGCGGCGCGCAGGGCCGTCAGGCCAGCCGGATCACCATCGGCAGTCTGACCTTGGACACCGAGCAGCGGGTGGCCATCCGGGAGGGCCGGGTGGTGGAGCTGACCGCCAAGGAGTACGATCTCATCGAGCTTTTGATGAAGAACCCCCGCCGGGTCTACAGCCGGGAGAACCTGATGAACGTGGTCTGGGGCTACGCCTATGCCGGGGACTACCGCACGGTGGATGTCCACATCCGCCGCCTGCGGGAGAAGCTGGAGGAAAACCCGGCGGAGCCGGAGTACATCCTGACCAAGTGGGGAGTTGGCTACTATTTTAAGGGATAAGGCCCCAAACTTCACGGCCTCATCCGCGAAATAAATTTGAATCATTTTTCCGGGGACCGCGTCATAGGAAAAAATACTCTGCGCGGAGCGGAGTGTGCGAGCGTAAGCGAGTGCGCAAAGCGCAGCGAAATCCTTTTGCGTGAAATCCGCAGATTTCACGCGAGCGCGTAAGCGCATAAGGAGTGGGTTACTATTTTAAGGGGTAAGACCAGCTTACAATTCAAAATTGGCATCAGCTACATCCTGATTATCTGCGTGGTGTTGATCCTGATGAATACCTACCCTCTGTACATGTCCCAGAAGATGCTCTTCCTCTCCAAGGAGAGCTCCCTGAAAAGCAGCGTGGACACCGTGGCCTCCGCCCTCTCCGGCCTCAGTGAGCTGACGGAGGAGAATGTGGACGCGGCCCTGTCCCTGGTGGAGATCACCGGCGTGTCCCGGGCCATTGTCACCACCGCCGCCGGCCGGGTACTCTACGACACACGCGAGGTGGGCAGCGCCGCCGGCTACCACGTGTTCTACACCGAGCTGGTGCAGGCGCTGGAGGGCTATGACGCCTTCTACTCGGTGTACAAGGACGGGGCCTTTCGCTCCACCGCCGCCGCCCCGGTAGTCTACCGCAGCGAGACCATCGGCGCGGTGTATGTCTATGAGTACGACCGCTCTCAGGCGGAGCTGCTGCAAAATTTGCAGAAGAATCTGATGAGCATCTCCATCGGCATCGGGGCGGTGGTGCTGACGCTGAGCATCCTCCTCAGCAAGCTCCTTACCGGGCGGATTGAGGATCTGCTCACCGCCATGCGGGGGGTCCGGGAGGGGTCCTACAACCACCGGGCGGACGTGGGCGGCCACGACGAGATCGCCCAGATCGCCGACGAGTTCAACGACCTCACCGGCCGTCTCCAAGTCACCGAGGACGCCCGCCGCCGCTTCGTCTCCGACGCCTCCCATGAGCTGAAAACGCCCCTGTCCACCATCCGACTCCTCTCCGACTCCATTTTGCAGGCGGAGAACATGGACGACGACATGGTCCGGGAGTTCGTTATGGACATCGGGCAGGAGGCGGAGCGCCTGAGCAGCATCACCGAGGACCTGCTGCGCCTCACCCGGCTGGACAGCGGCCTGGAGGAGGAGGCCCAGGCGGTGGAGGCCGCACCCATTATCGAGCGGGTGTGCCACTCCCTGCGCCTGCTGGCCGGGGAGAAGCGGGTGTCGGTGGAGGTGCAGATCGAGACCCCCTGCCATGTGCGCATCACCAAGGGGGAGCTCCACCAGGTTGTCTACAATTTAGTGGAGAACGCCATCAAATATAACCGCGAAAACGGCTTTGTCCACGTGTCCCTCTCCGCCGGCACCGACCACGCCTTTCTCACCGTGGAGGACAACGGCATCGGTATCCCGGAGGAGGATCTGAGCCACATCTTTGAGCGGTTCTACCGGGTGGACAAGGCCCGCTCCCGAGCCGCCGGGGGGACGGGCCTGGGCCTTGCCATCGTCCGGGACACCGTCCGCCGCCGGGGAGGCAGTGTGGAAGCCCGGCCCCGGAGCGGCGGGGGCACCGTGTTCACCATCTGTCTTATGCGGGAGGAGGCCGAGGCATGAAAAAGGGAATTCGCCGCCTGACGCTGCTGGCCGCGGCGCTGCTGGTGCTCCTCAGCGCCGCCTGCGCCCGACCGGAGGAGACGGAGGAGGAGAGCGGCCACCTGCTCTACTTCCTCTCCCCGGAGGGCACCGCCCGGGGGGGCGACGCCATCACTGGCGTCCGGGTGGATCTGCACCTCCCAGAGGACGCCGGCCCCACCGAAGAGGCCGCCGCCGTGGTGGAGGGGCTGATCCAAGGGGCAGAGGGCTGCGGCACCCTTCTGAAGGACGTGCAGCTGCGCAGCATCAATATTGTGGGCCGGCGGGCCTATGTGGACTTCTCCCCCAACTACGCCGCCCTGACGGGCATTGAGCTGAGCTTAGCGGACTACTGCGTCACACTGTCCCTGTCCCAGATCGAGGGTATCTCCGCTGTGACCATCACCGCCGCCGGACGGGACCTCTTCTACCGCGACAGCGCGGTGCTCATGAGCCGGGATGTGCTTTTAAGCAGTATGGAGGACGTGATCGAGACCGTCCCTGTGACGCTGTACTTCCGGAGCGAGGAGGGGCCTCTGGTTCCGGAGGAGCGGCTTTTGGAGCTGTATGAGGGTCAGACCTTGGCGGAAAGCCTTCTCCGAGCCCTCCTGGAGGGGCCGCGGGAGCGGGGCCTCAGCCCGGTAATCCCGGAGGGTTTTGTGTTCAACGGCATCCGTGTGGAGGACCGGGTGTGCTATCTGAGTCTCTCCAGCAAGGCGATGGCCCTCCTGCCGGAGGCGGCGGGAGAGCAGGAGGCCATGCTGCGCTCCATCGCCCTGAGCCTCTACTCCATGGACACCGTAGATGAGCTGTGTATCCTCTCCGACGGCGAGGAGCTGCAGCAGTTCGGTCAGATTCCCATTGACGCCGTCCGCTTCCGCCCCAACGAGGGGGAGGCGTAGACGATAGGGAGCGGAGCCGTCGAGGAGGCGGAGCCGCCCTTTGTCAGCAATCCGGGCGAAAGTGGGAGGGGAAATTGGTGGTGTTTTTCCTCCGGCTCCGCTATGATAGGGGCATATCAATGGAAGGAGGTACACCGTATGCGATTAGGAGAGAACCTGTTTCAGGCCAGAAAAAAGCGGGGGCTCAGTCAGGAGGCGGTGGCGGAACAGCTGGGGGTGAGCCGCCAGACCATCTCCAAGTGGGAGACAGATGAGACTTTGCCGGATATCCGGCAGTCCAAGCGCTTGGCGGTGCTCTATGGGTTGTCCTTGGACGAGCTGATCACCTTCGACGCGGACGTGCAGGAGATCCAGGAGGCCATCGAGCGCACCAGTGAGGCGGTGACGGAGAAGGTGGACTGGACCAAGGCTTGGAGCAAGAAGTATCCCATTTTGGCCCGGTATCAGGGCGAGGTGGACACCGCGCCCTATGCCGAGGGCTTGGCACGCCTTCTGGAGGAGCTGAAGCGCCAGTATGGCTATGGTGAGCTGGATGCCTTTTTGGTCCTCAAGGATATTTTGGCGGCGGTTTGGAACGCGCGTAAGCAGCAGGCCTAAAACCATGCGGAGGGCAGATTTCGGCCTGTGGCCGAAATCTGTCGCCGTGGCGGGTTGATTTGACGCGAAAGGAACCCTTTATGGGTTCCTTTCGCACTATCCTCCTTACCGCCGGTACAGTCTGCCGCTTTCTTTGACAGTCTGCGGAGGCGGGCGCTATGGCGACCGCCTCCGCACCTTTTTGCCGCTCCCTCATATGATGCCTTAGAGGGGGAATGAGCTATGAAGAATCTGTTTGCTATCATCGGCGGGGACCAGCGCCAGCGGCATCTGGCCCATCTGCTGCGCGACGACGGACATACCGTGCTGACCGCCTGCTTGGGCGGCGGGGACGATGTCCCCTTGAAGGAGGCGGCGGGGGCGGCCTGCGTGATTCTGCCACTGCCGGTGTCACGGGACGGCATCAACCTGCACACGCCGCTGTGGGAGGGGCGAAAGGCACCGCTGACGGCGCTGTATCCCCTGCTCCCCGGCGGGGACCAGGTGATCTTAGGCGGGAATGTGGGCGCGGCGCTGCGGGAGACCTTTGCCATGCAGGGCCTCACCCTTTTGGACTACTATGACCGGGAGGAGGTCCAGATCGCCAACGCCGTCCCCACGGCGGAGGGGGCTATCGCCGCCGCCATGTCCGCTTTGAACCGGACCCTCCATCGGACGCGCTGCCTCATCATCGGCTACGGCCGCATTGGCCGGGTGCTCTCCCACCGCCTGTGGGGCTTGGGCGCCCAAGTCACCGCCACCGCCCGCCGCCTGTCGGATTTAGCATGGATCGACGCCTATGGCTACGCGGCCCTGCGCACCGACGCCCTCTCCGGGCATCTCAGCGGCTTCGATCTGATCTTCAACACCGTTCCCGTCCCTCTCCTGCGCCGGGATCTGCTCACACAGCTGAAGCCGGGCTGTCTCATTGTGGACCTATCCTCGGCTCCCGGCGGCGTGGAGGTCAAGGCGGCGGAGGAGCTGTCTATCCCCGTTTTGCAGGCCCAAGGCCTGCCGGGACGGACCGCGCCGGCCACCGCCGCCGCCGCCGTCCGCGGCGCAGTGTATCACATATTGGAAGAACGGGGTGAACCCATTTGAACAAGACGCGTATGGGATTTGCACTGTGCGGCTCCTTCTGCACCCACCAAATGGTGCTCTCTGAGCTGCAAAGCCTCAGCGATACCTATGATATCATCCCCATTGTCTCAGAGACCGCCGCCGCTTCGGACACCCGATTCGGCACCGCGGCGGACTTTCTGAGGAGGATCGAGGCCATCACCGGCCGCCGCCCCATCCGCACGGTGGCGGAGGCGGAGCCCATCGGGCCCAAGGCCCTCTTAGACGTGCTGGTCATCGCCCCCTGCACGGGGAACACCGCCGCCAAGCTGGCCCACGGCGTCACCGACACCGCCGTGACCATGGCGGCCAAGGCCCACCTGCGCAACGGCCGTCCGGTGGTCTTGGCCATCGCCAGCAATGACGGCCTCTCCGCCGGCGCCGCCAACATAGGGGCCCTTCTAAACCGGAAAAACTACTACTTCGTCCCCTTCGGCCAAGACGACGCCGTCAACAAGCCCTGCTCCCTGATGGCCGACTTCTGCCAGATCGCCCCCACTGTGGAGGCGGCGCTGGCGGGAGAGCAGGTACAGCCGATTTTGCTCTAAATCATAACCACCGGCCGTGCCGGTGGTATGCACAGGCCCCCTTAGGGCCTTTTA
>CANPBB010000093.1 GCA_947572235.1 uncultured Clostridia bacterium | reverse complement strand
TCCCCCCACCCAGCTATACTATATTATATCTACCCACCCCTAAATCAAAATGCGCCCCGCGGCAAACCCTATAGGTCTGCCGCGGGGCGTCTGTCTCGGCGTTTACTTCGCCTTTTCAAACTCGTCCAAGATCGCCTGCTCCGGCGCGGGGGTCAGCAGGCTCACCACCACGATGGCCACACAGGCCACAATGAAGGCGGGCAGCAGCTCATAGATCGCGAACACACCGCCCAGCTTCGCGATGCAGAACTTCCACAGGAACACCATGGCGCCGCCGCTGACCATGCCGGCCAAGGCGCCCAGCTTGGTTGACCGCTTCCAGAACAGAGCGAACAGCACCACCGGTCCGAAGGCCGCGCCGAAGCCCGCCCAAGCGAAGGACACCACCCGGAACACCGAGCTGTTGGGATCCCAAGCCAGCACCACGCCCACCACGGCGATGGCTACCACCGTCAGGCGGGCCGCCAGCATGGCGGTCTTGGTGCTCATTTTAATATGGAAGAAGTTCTCCATCAGATCCTGGGACACGCTGGAGGCCGCCGTCAGCAGCTGGGAGTCGGCGGTGGACATGGTGGCAGCCAGAATCCCCGCCAGAATAATCCCCGCCATCAGCGCGAAGAACACGCCGCTCCGGCTCATCAGGTTGGCCATCTTAATTATAATCGTCTCCGACTCGGCGCTGGTGGTCAGGAAGGGCACCTGACCCGCCACGGACACGCTGTAGCCGATGATCCCGATAAACACCGCCACGCCCATGGCCACCACCACCCAGACGGAGGCGATCCGCCGGGAGAGGGTGAGCTCCTTCTCATCCCGGATGGCCATAAACCGCAGCAGAATATGGGGCATCCCGAAGTAGCCCAAGCCCCAAGCCAGCGTGGAGGCGATGCTGAGGCCCCCAAAGGTCCCCGCCGCCCCGCTGGCCGCGTCGTACCCTTGGGTCAGATGGAGGTAGCCGGGCAGAGCTTTGGCGTTCTCCACCACCGCGCCCATACCGCCGGCCTGATTGATCCCGAAGAACACGATCACCACCAAGGCGATGCTCATAAAGATGCTCTGGATCAAATCCGTGGTGGACACCGCCAAAAAGCCCCCCAGCACCGTATAGCCGATAATGACCACCGCGCCGATGATCATCGCCACGTGGTAATCCACGTTGAACAGGCTGTTGAAGAGCGTCCCCACCGCCTTGAAGCCGGAGGCAGTGTAGGGGATGAAAAACACCAAAATCACAATGGCGGCGATGCAGGACAGGACGTGCTTCTCGTCCCGGTAGCGCCGGGAGAAGAAGTCCGGCACCGTAATGGCCCCTAAATTGGCGGAGTAGCGGCGGATCCGCTTGGCCACAATCAGCCAGTTCAGGTAGGTCCCCACCGCCAGGCCAATGGCGGTCCAGCCCACCTCGGCCACGCCGCAGAGGTAAGCCAGCCCCGGCAGGCCCATCAGCAGATAGCTGCTCATGTCCGAAGCCTCCGCGCTCATGGCGGTCACCAAGGGGCCCAGCTTCCGTCCGCCCAGGTAAAACTCATGGGAGTTCTCCCCGCTGCCCCTGCGCCCAAAATAGACGCCAATGAGCTCCATCGCAATCAGATAGACCGCAATGGTGCCAATAATCAGAAAGTCCGCGCTGCTCATAAGTCTCTCTCCTTTACACAAATCAAACCGTATCCTTTTGTCATAAACGCCCACAGTATAACACAACTCTTTTTAGACCGAAACATAGAACGGAGTATAGACTATAGTCCACACTCCGTTTATTATCATCTATTCTATCCATTGCGGTACAGCGCTTTAGCGAAGAACGAAATCCCATACAAAATCCCGGAACAAAAATTTTATTTTTCCCGGACATGCTCCAAAAAAGCGGGCAGCAGCGCCGCGGCGTACTGCCGGATGGAGTAGGCGCCGCCGCAGACACACCAGTCGTACATGATCCCCCGCTCGCAGAGGGCGTACTCCCTGACGATGTCGTTAACGGAGAGATCCCGGCGCAGCTCCCCCCGCTCCTGTCCCTCGCAGATGATCTGGCGGATGATCTTATAGTAGGCCCGGTTGTAGTCCAGCATGTGCTTCTCCCCCTTGGTGATCAGCTGGGAGGAGAACAGCCGGGTGAGCAGGTCGATGGACACCTGATTCTCAATCATGCCAAACAGCTCCCGGTTCAGGAGCATCAGCTTATCGAAGCTGTCCATCTCCGGGTCTATCGTGGGCAGAAGCTCCATGTACTTCTCATCAAACAGATAGGACAGGGAACTCAGCAGCGCGTCCTTCCCCTCAAAATAGTGGTAGAAGGACCCCTTGGATGTGCCGGACTCGTAAATAATATCTTCCACTGTGGTGTCATCATAGCCCTGCTCATAGAACAATCTCCACGCGGCGGAGATAATCCGGCCCTTGGTATTTCGTGTATTCTTCTTCCGCATAAATTCCCCCGAATCGACGTACTTGGACGGGAACCCACCCGCCAGCGGGCGTCCTGTCACCACTTCCCGCAAATCGGCAGTGACGTTAGTCAGTATACCATGTCATATTTCTTCCTGCAACGCCTATTAAATTGGTATATTTTCTCACCGCGCCGCAATTAAATATGGGTCATTTTATGTCATTTTGCTTGATTTCTACTACCATTTTCCGTTTTTTTCTCCTTTTTTGACTTCTTCATGCAGACACATTCCGCATTTTTTGCATAGTTTACAGCACTTCTCACGGTTTACATTGCAAAAATATTAAGTATACTGGAAGCAGAGCTTGTGGGAGCCCTTTCCTCCTCCTACAGTCTGTCATTTCCGCGCGAAATCCCCCTATTTCACAAAAACTCAAGGAGGTGGCTTCCGCCATGCAGTTCACCAAGATGAACGGGGCCGGCAACGACTTTATTATCCTCAACAATCTGACGGAGCACCTGCCCGTCTCCTCCCTGCCGGGGCTGGCCCGGGTGCTCTGCCGCCGCCGCCTCTCCATCGGGGCCGATGGTCTGATGGTGGTGGAGGCCCCTGCCCAAGGGGGCGATTTCCGGATGCTCTTCTACAACGCCGACGGCTCCGAGGGGGAGATGTGCGGCAACGGAGCCCGGTGCATCTGCCGCTACGGCTATGAGCACGGCCTCGCCGGGGAGGAGCAGCGGGTGGAGACCCCCTCGGGCATCGTCACCGGCCGGCGCATCGACCGCCGGCACTACCGCGTCCGCCTCACCGACCCAACGGTAGTGGAGCTGGACCACCCGCTGGAGGCGGACGGTGTCACCTACCCCTGTGCCTATATCGAGCTGGGTACCCCCGGCCTCCCCCACGCGGTGATCCCCGTGGCGGGTCTGTCGGAGCGGTCCATGGACGACCTCCGCCCCTTGGCCGCCGCCCTCCGCCGCCACCCCTCCTTCCCCAAGGGCGCCAACGTAAACTTCTACGACCTCACCGCCCCCGACCATCTCCAGGAGCTGACCTTCGAGCGGGGAGTAGAGGACTTCACCTATGCCTGCGGCACCGGCACCGGCTCCGTGGTCCTGGCGCTGACCCTCCGGGGAATCGTCAGCGGACAGGACGTCCGGGTCACCATGCCCGGCGGCGAGCTCCGCATCACCGTGGAGCGGGAGGGTGAAGCCATCCGGAGCCTGTACCTCACAGGCCCGACGAATGTGGTATGCGAAGGGAAGGTTACGGATGAAGAGTTAGGCGTCAGGAGTTGAGGTATCCGGCTTCGCCGGACGATTTGGAATGGTCTGCCTCCGGCAGAATCTGACATGCTCCCTCCAATTCCCCGCTCCCCCTAACACGCCGCTCTAATATCCTTATAATGAAAACTTAAATCCATCCCGCCGGAGGCAGGATCTCACCACTCCCAATCCCTAACTCCTATCTGAAAGGAAGGGTTCTCATGAACAAGAAATCTATCGCCAAAAACTACGCGTTCCTTGCCGTCATGATCGGCGCCATGGTGCTGGGCGCCATTGCCGGCTGGGTGTTCCCCGCCGCTGCGGATGAGGGCGGCAGCGTGATCTCCGGCACCGGAGCCACCGTGCTCAAACCCATTGGTACCGTGTTTATCAACATGATGTTCTGTGTGGTGGTGCCCATGGTGTTCGCCTCCATCTCCAGCGCCGTGGCCAATATGGAGAGCCGGAGGCGGGCCGGGAAGATTATGGGCGTCACCGTGGGGACCTTTGTGGTCACAGGGGCCATCGCCGCCGTGATCATGTACGCGCTGATGGTGGTGTTCCCGCCGGTGCCCAGCACTTGGACCAACCTCGCCGCCGAGGAGATGGGCGAGTACGCCTCCATGGCCGATCTGATCGTCAATTTCTTCACCGCCAGCGACTTCAGCGGCCTCCTCACCCGCCGGGCCATGCTGCCTCTGATCGTGTTCTCCCTGCTCTTCGGCTTCGCCGTGAATCTCAACGGCGGCAAGAGCACCCCCGTGGGGAAGTTCCTCGAGGATCTGACCAATGTGATGCTGAAGTTCGTCAAGATTATCACCTACTACGCCCCCATCGCCTTCTTCGGCATCTTCGCCGACCTTGTGGCCACCTACGGTCCCCAGATCACCGAGAACTACATCCGGGCGCTGGCGGTGTACTACCCCCTGTGCTTCGTCTACATCTTCACCGCTTGGCCCCTCTTCGCCTGGTTCGGCGGCGGCAGGGACGGCGCCAAAATCATGTTCCGCCACATCACCAAGCCCGCGGTGGTGTCCTTAGGCACCTGCTCCTCCGTGGCCACCATCCCCACCAACATGGAGGAGGCCGCCGACACCGGCATCAGCAAGGACGTGGCCGACATGGTGCTGCCCTTGGGCGCCACCATGCACATGGACGGCTCCTGCTTCTCCTGCGTACTGAAGATCGCCTTCGTCTTAGGCGTATTCGGCCACAGCTTGGACCTGAAAATGCTGGTCCCGGTGATTTTGGTGGCGGTGCTCAGCTCCGTGGGCATGAGCGGCGTACCCGGCGGCGGCTACATCGGGGAGTATATCATCTGCTCCATCTTCTTCCCCTCCCAGATGGAGATCGCCTTCCCTATCCTCATCGCCATCGGCAACCTGGTGGACCCCCCGGCCACCATGATCAACGCCGCCGGGGACTACGTGGTCTGCTTCATCGTCTCCCGCTTCGTAGACGGCAAGGACTGGCTGCAAAAGGCCCTCGCCGCCAAGAAATCCGCCTGACTCTGTCCCGTATCCTACCGGAGGCACAGTCCCAAAAAACGGACTGCGCCTCCGGTTTTTGTATTCCCCGCTCAATAATTCCTAATTCTTCACCCGTCAAGCCCCTTCAAACTCGCATTGGCAAAAAGCCTGTACCATGCTATAATAGAGCAGCAAACGGAACACGGAGGATACAGGCCATGGATCTTGAAGCATTTAAGGAAGTCATTCAAAAAGTAAAAAGCCCCCCGCTTTTTGCTTTAGAACACGACCGCATCCCAACGATGGAAACCATAATAGATATTCAAAAGCAGTATCACATCGTCTTACCGGAAAAATATATCCAGTTTCTTCTGAATTTTGGCGGCGGCTATTTTGGGTTCACAAATATCTACTCTTTAGACCAAGACAGCTATTTTTTCATTTTTAATCGCAATCCGGCCACAGTGAATGATCTGCTCTTTATGTCCGACAACGGGTGCGGGGACTATTACGCTTTTCACGTTGAGGGCGGCAGGTGCAGCGAGAAGATCCTTTTCTGCGACCATGAGGACAATACCGTGCGGGACACAGGCTTTTCCGATGTTTTTGAATATCTCGTGAAAACAGGATTAAACCGGCAATCGTAAACTCAGCCAAGCGGCGGTCCCAAACCGGGGTGCCATTTCCCTCTATTTTGTGAAAAAGTCCCCCGCTTCCCCCTTGTAATTTTCCAAAAACGGTGTAGTATATAGAGAGAATTTCTGGAAAGAGGCGATCCACATGACAAAAATCGACATTATCTCCGGTTTCTTAGGCGCCGGCAAGACCACCCTCATCAAAAAGCTCCTCACCGAGGCCCTCAAGGGCGAGAAGATCGTGCTGATCGAAAACGAGTTCGGCGAGATCGGCATTGACGGCGGCTTCATGAAGGAGGCGGGCATCGAGATCTCCGAGATGAACTCCGGCTGTATCTGCTGCTCCCTGGTGGGGGACTTCGGCAGGGCCCTGCACCAAGTGATGGAGCAGTTCCGCCCTGACCGCATCCTCATTGAGCCCTCCGGCGTGGGCAAGCTCTCCGACGTGCTGAAGGCGGTGGAGGACGTGGCCGCGGAGGAGCCGGACATGGTCTTAGGCAACGCCGTCACTGTGGCCGACGCCGCCAAGTGCCGGCTCTATATGAAAAACTTCGGCGAGTTCTACAACAACCAGGTGGAGCACGCCGCCGCCATCGTCCTCAGCCGCACCCAGAAGCTGGACCAGGCCAAGCTGGAGGAGACCGCGGCCCTCCTGCGGGAGAAGAACGCTTCGGCCCCCATCATCACCACCCCCTGGGACCAGCTCACCGGCGGACAGATCTTGGAGGCCATGGACCGGCGCACCGCCTTCACTGACGCCCTCATGGCTGAGCTCGAGGAGCGCCGCCATGACCAGCACGACCACCACGATCATGGCCCCGACTGTTCCTGCGGCTGCCACAGCCACGAGCATGATCACCACCACGATCATCACGACCACGATCACCACGAGCACGATCATCACGACCATGATCACGGCCACGACCATCACGACCACGGCCCAGACTGCTCCTGCGGCTGCCACGACCACGAACACCACCATCACCACCACGCCGACGAGGTGTTCACCAGCTGGGGCCTGGAGACCCCCCGCGCCTTCACCCAGCAGCAGCTGGAGGAGGCCTTGGAGGCCTTGGACGAAGGCGGCTGCGGCAACATCCTCCGGGCCAAGGGCATTGTGGCCAGCGCCGACGGCGGCCAGTGGCTCCACTTTGACTATGTCCCCGGTGAGCACCAGGTCCGCCGGGGCGGGGCGGAGACTACCGGCAAGCTCTGTGTCATCGGCGCGGAGCTGCGGGAGGACGCCATCCGCCAGGCCTTCGGCCTCTGAGGTGCGCCATGAGAGAGATACCTGTCTACCTGATCATCGGCTTTTTAGACAGCGGCAAGACCCAGTTTATCAACGGCATCCTGGAGGAGGGCTTCTCCCGGGACGAGCGGACCCTGCTCCTCTCCTGCGAGGAGGGGGAGCTGGACTATGAAAAAAGCGCCCTTGACAACGTCACCGTGGTCCAGGCGGAGGACATGGACGCCCTGACCCCGGACTACCTGAAGTCCTTGGAGAAGAAGCACCGCCCCACCCAGATCCTGGTGGAGTTCAACGGCATGTGGGACCTGCAGGAGTTCTGCACCGCCCGCGTCCCCAAGCACTGGATCATCTATCAGATCATGTGCACGGTGGAGGCGCCCACCTTCGGCCTCTACGCCCAGAACATGGGCAAACTGATGATGGAGAAGCTGCGCAACGCGGACATGATCGTCTTCAACCGCTGCACCGAGGAGCTGAAGACCTCCCTCCGCCGGCGGAACCTGCGCATGGTAAACCGCCGGGCGGAGATCTTCCTGGAGGACGCAGCAGGCGAGGCGGAGGACTACCGGGACGGCACCGTCAGCGCCTTCGACCTGACCCAGCCGGTGATCCAAATCCCCGACGAGGACTTCGGCGTCTTCTACGTGGAGGTCAGCGATGACTTGGACATGTACTTGGGGAAAACCGTCAAATTCAAGGGCCTCGTCTGCCAGGACAAGCGCTTCGGCCCCTACTTCACCGCCGGCCGCCACGCCATGGTCTGCTGTGCGGAGGATATCACCTACCTGGGCCTCCCCTGCGCTTGGGCACAAAAAGAGACCCTGAAAACCCGCGACTGGGTAGAGATCACCGCCAGAGTGGAGCGCGCCCCTTGGTCCCTCTACGAAAACGCGGACGGCCCTGTCCTCCAGGTGGAGTCCGCCCTCCCCTGCCCCAAGCCCGCCCCGGAGGTCGTCCCATTCTGACAAGTCCAACAAAAAGCTGCCGCCTTTTGACAGGCGGCAGCTTTTTGCCCAAAATTCCGAATTCCTAACTCCTAATTCCTCCCCGCTCCTCAAAAGGCTCCCCCCTCAAATCGCCTCGTGGTCCTCCTCCTTCCTGATTCCCTCCCGAAAATCGTGGACCAGCCGCAAAATTTCCTCATCCTTCAGCAGAGACAAGAAAAAGAGCAGCGTCGTTGCCGAAAAGCCGCTCTTTCCCCGCTCGATATCCGTATATGATCTAACTGACATCCGTAGACTTTCCGACATTTTTTCTTGTGTAAGACCCAGCGTGCTCCGCATCTCCCGGAGCCACCCTATGAGAAACCTCTTTACAAATCCTTTGTACTTCCGCATGCGTAAATCCTCCATACGTGGCTCAAACATGGAAAATTTTACCCATTTTTACCAGAGGGCGCCATGAGCCACACCTCCGATCTTACACGATTTATGCAAAACCCTGTCAAAATACCCAAAAAAGCGTCCCCGCTCCTCTCCGCGCTACGCCTCCTCCGCTCCGCCGTCCCCCACATAGCGCTTCAAAACGGTGCGCACATAGAAATTCGCCAGCAGGCAGGGCAGGGAAAAACCGATAAAGACCAGATAGATGGCGCTCAGGGGGAAGGCCAGCACCGCCGCCGTCAGCAGTCCGTAGACGCACAGCGCCGACGCCAGCCCCCGCAGAGGCCGGCCTACCCCGAGGAGCACCCCAAGGCGCAGCGCCTCCCCCAGCGGACGCCCCAAGCTCAGCGCGCCATAGAAGCAGGCGGAGGAGAGGCACGTCACCAAAAACACCGTGGAGCAGAGGACAAAGGGGGCCAGCAGCAGCGGATTCCCCCCCGCCCCCCGGAGATAGAAGAACATCCCGTATCCCGACAGCACCAGCGCCGCCGCCACCGTCAGAAAGGCGGGATAGGACACCCGCCAGTGCCGCCGGAAGGCCTGACGGTAGTGGTAGAAGCAGTCCACCGGCTGGTCCAGCACCATCCGCCGCACCACCTGATTCATGGCGAACAGGGCCGGCGGAATCGTCACCACCGGGAGGGCGCTGAGCAAAAACAGCAGATTCAGCTTTAAAAGAGACATGCACTCCAGCTGGACAATCTCAAAAAACCGGGCAAACCCGGTTTTCTCCGGCGCGTCCGGAGCAACCCCCGGCCCCGGCGTACTGTAGTCGTGGTGAAAAAACACAGCCGCACCCCTTCTCCTGTCAGCATACAGGGGAAAGCCCCCTGCCGAATTCCCGAAAACCGCCCTCTGCTTCAAAATCCCAGCCGCTTTTCCCGCCGCAAAGCCCCCTGCCGGGGCCGCAGGCGCCGCCGCCAATATACGGTGTAGTGTATCATGGCCCCCTTCCCGATTCCATAGCCGCATGTGACATTCCCCCCGCTGTCCCTCCCTTTCGCATATGCCGCCATGTGAGGAAGCAGATTTTTTACCTCTTCAGCAATTATATTACCCTTGAACATCCAAGGGAACCGTGCTATTCTTGACTCGCAGGGTTGAAAACAGAGCATTTTCCACCCGTCGCCCAAGCCGAGTGATCAATATTTTGCCCAATCATTAAATATTTTCCCTGTAAAGCTCCCAAAATTATGTCAGGAGGAGACAAGACTATGGCCAGTATTTCTTTTCGTCATGTCAACAAGACCTACCCCGGCGGCGTTCAGGTCGTACCGGATCTGAATCTGGAAATCGCGGACAAGGAATTTGTCATTTTAGTCGGTCCCTCCGGCTGCGGCAAGTCCACTACGCTGCGTATGATCGCGGGTCTGGAGGACATCACCAGCGGCGAGCTGCGCATCGGCGACCAGGTGGTCAACGACGTGGCCCCCAAGGACCGGAACATCGCCATGGTGTTCCAAAACTACGCGCTGTATCCCCACATGACCGTGTACAAGAACATCGCCTTTGGCCTGATGCAGAAGAAGGTCCCCAAGGACGAGATTGACAAGCGCGTCCACGAGGCGGCCAAGGCGCTGGACCTGGAGCACCTGCTCAACCGGAAGCCCAAGGCCCTCTCCGGCGGCCAGCGCCAGCGTGTGGCCTTGGGGCGCGCCATGGTCCGCGACCCGGCGGTGTTCCTCTTAGATGAGCCCCTCTCCAACTTGGACGCCAAGCTCCGCACCGCCATGCGCTCGGAGATCAGCCGCCTGCACAAGCGCCTCGCCACCACCTTTGTCTACGTCACCCACGACCAGACCGAGGCCATGACCATGGGCGACCGGATCGTGGTGATGAAGGAGGGCATCATCCAGCAGAATGACACCCCCCAGAACCTGTACGACTACCCCTGCAACCTCTTCGTGGCGGGCTTCATCGGCTCCCCCCAGATGAACTTCATGG
>CANPBB010000092.1 GCA_947572235.1 uncultured Clostridia bacterium | reverse complement strand
GCAAATCCTTCCGCAACGAGATCACCCCGGGCAACTTCACCTTCCGCACCCGGGAGTTTGAGCAGATGGAGCTGGAGTTTTTCTGCAAACCCGGCACGGAGCTGGAGTGGTTTGCCTACTGGAAGCAGTTCTGCAAGGACTGGCTTCTGAATTTGGGAATGCGGGAGGAGAACCTGCGCCTCAGAGATCACGAGCCGGAGGAGCTCTCCCACTACTCCAACGCCACCACTGATTTCGAGTTCGTCTTTCCTTTCGGCTGGGGGGAGCTCTGGGGCGTAGCCAGCCGCACCGACTTCGATCTCACCGCCCACCAGACCACCTCCGGCAAGGATCAGACCTATTTCGACCAAGAGGCCAACGAGCACTATATTCCCTACGTCATCGAGCCATCCTTGGGCGCCGACCGTGTGACCTTGGCCTTCCTCATCGACGCCTACGATGAGGAGATCGTGGACGCGGAGAAAAACGACACCCGCGTGGTCCTCCATCTCCACCCGGCCTTGGCTCCCTTCAAGGCGGCCGTACTGCCCCTGAGCAAAAAGCTCTCCGAGAAAGGCCGTGAGGTGCAGCAGCTTCTGAGCAAGTACTGGATGGTGGACTATGACGATGCCGGCAGTATCGGCAAGCGTTACCGCCGTCAGGACGAGATCGGCACCCCCTACTGCGTCACTGTGGATTTCCAGACCGTGGGCAGCGACACGGAGGAGGCGGACAACGCCGTGACCATCCGCAATCGGGACACCATGGAGCAGGTGCGTGTGCCTATCGGTGAGCTGAAGGCATGGCTGGAGGAGAAGTTGGCGTATTAAGAAAATAAATGACAGCGCCCCCGCCTACTATCAATAGGAGGGGGCGCTGTTTGGTAATTGGTATGCGGCGGCTAATAATCTTTGCGAAGTACAGGAGGAAACTCCGGCGTAATAAATACTATCGGCAGTGGACAGCTGGCTTCCATCAATCGCATCAAGGTTTCCAATATTATTGCACGTCCCTTGCGGCTCACGATATGGCAAGCGGCGCACTTGCGCCAAAGGAGCCGCGCGATCCCTATCATGCAAGAAAGATTAGTACCTATTTTCTCCGAAATAAGTGTGGGCAGTACAATTTCGATAGCAAGACGATCCAAAGATTTATGAATGATGAATCGGTTTCGACATATACCCTTAATGCGCTTTGTAACATTTTGGAGTGTGATCTTTCTGATATGATGGAATTTTTACCGGATTTAAGCAATCCAAAAGAAAACGATGAGGATACGGAAAAACAATAAAAAAGTAGTAGTGCCCTATGTAACTAATGGCCCTGCTTCTTTAATTTTTTCTTAATTTTCCACATTCCCTGTGCATTTTCCCACCCGCTGTGATATGATAGGGGACAATACAGAGAAAGGATCTGTTTTCCATGTCTCACCCCTTCCGAAAGACTGACCATCGCCTCTATCAGGCCCTGTCGGCCCGTTTTCCCCGGCTGGCCCCCTGCCTCCATCTGATTCTCTTTTACGCTGGCATAGTGTTGCTGGACTTGGGCTTCCGCTGGTGCTGCCGCTTTGCCCAGACGGTGGGGCTGCGCAACATCCTGCGCCTGATGCCCTTCACCTTCCTCTGGGCGCTGCTCCTCACCGCTGTCGCCGCCTTGCTGCCGGGGATGGCCCGGCGGGTCTATATGGCCCTTGTGGGGGTGCTCGCCTCCGTCCTTTGTATTGTCCACGGGGTCTATATCAATATGTTCCGCAAATTTTTCTCCTTCTCCGATATGGTATTTGCCGGGGATGGCGCCGCCTTCGCGGACCTGAGCTATCTGGTGATCCGCAGGGCCCTGCTGGCTTGGATTCTCCTCTGTTTGGCCCTGCTGCTCCTTGCCGTGGCCCTGTCCCCCAGAACGGCCAGCCCCCGCTGGCTTCTTGGTGTCAGCGGGATGGTGCTCTCCGTTGTGCTCCTTCTGTGTGCCCGCTTTTTCCTCTTGGGAAGCTCTCAGGCGGTCATCTGGGACCAGACCGGTGACCCGGCCTTTCTCTACGACGATTTCTCTGACAGCCGCGCCTGTCTCACCATGTTGGGCATCTACCAGTACACCTTCCGGGATCTCCAGCGCCTCCTGCCCCGCAGTACCCAGCTCACGGACGCCGAGAAGGAGGAGATCGCCGCCTTTGCCGCCGCCCGCCCCCATGTGGATAACGACATGACCGGCCTCTTGGAAGGGAAAAATCTCATTTTAGTGCAGCTGGAGGCCATCGACACATGGATGGTGGACTATATGCCGGCCCTACAGGCGGTGAAGGAGCAGAGCATGGTGTTTGCCAACCACTACACCCCGGCCTATATCACCGCCGGCACCTTCAACACGGAGTTCATGGTGAATACCGGCCTTTTGCCGGCCGCCTCAGGGACCTCGGTGTCCGTCTATACCCAGAACGCCTTCCCCAACGCCCTGCCCCAGCTCTTCCGTGCCGCCGGCTATACGGCCAACTCCTTCCACGGCAGCGGCCCTGAGGTTTACAACCGCGGCTCTATCCACGAGAACTTGGGTTACGAGGCCTACCACAGCGGTGAGGATATGGGCATGGCGGACCACACCTTGGACAGCCAGCTCCTCTCCGCCTACGATGCCATCACCGCCGGCGACCGTTTCTTCAGCTTCATCATCACCTACTCCGGCCACGGCCCCTACAGCGAGGAAAACCCCATCTTCCAGCGCCACGCCGCTGCCGCCCGGCAGGCCGCCGTCCGTACGGATGGCAATTATGTCTACGCCGTGGGCCATGCCATGGAGACAGACGAGTTCGTCCGTCTCTTGATGGAGAAATTGGAGGCCGATGGCCTTTTGGAGAACACCGCCGTCGTGTTCTACGCCGACCACTATAACTACTATATGATGAATGATGCGCTGAATATGGACATCAAGGGTGTGGACACCCTCGACCTCCTCCAGCACACGGACTTCTTCATCTACTCCAGGGATCTGCCTCCCCGGCAGGTGGAAAAGGTCACCTCCAGCATAGATGTGCTGCCCACGCTTGCAAATCTCTTTGGATTAGATGCCCAGTATAGCTATCTCACCGGGGATGACGCCTTCTCCGATGGGGGAGGGTATGTGTTTTTCAACGACAACACCTGCTATGGGGGAGGGGGCACAGAGGAAGTGGTAGAGAGAAGAAAAATTTCCTCACTCCTGCTGGCCAGTGATTTTTGGAGAAAAACTTCACATAGTTGAGTGCCCGGCAGGGTACGGTGCGTTTTGTCGCGCGGGAACCGCGTGATTTGGGGACGGGGGTTTCGCCCCCCGGGGCGGCTGGATCTGGGGACAGGGTTCCCAGATCCAGCCGATTTTGGCAAGGTGCCAAAATCTGTCGCCGCGGCGGGTTGATTGAACGCGAAGGAAAACCATACGGTTTTCCTTCACACATCCGTTCCCTTCTCCCCCGCGGGAAAAGCAGGCAAAAGCGCACTTAGGTGTCCGCTCAGGCGGGCTTCAGCCCCGCCTGCGGCGGGACACAGCCCTCATTCGCTCCCCCCTAAGAACCCCAGACCGCGACGCTCCCCCATTACCCCAACACGCATCCAACCATGCCTCCCCCCGCGGCGGCAGTAGTTCTCGCACAAATAAAGGTGTCCTGAACCCCCCGTCTATAGCCCTATGGTAAACCGCCGCTGCCGCTCTGCCCCCCTCGCCCGACTTGCCCCCGAACCTTGAACCCCGCTTCGCTGGCCCAGTGCCGCAAATGCCGCCGTGCCTTCCGGTGACACTCTTTGGGGGTCTTACGCAAATCTCCGTAGGGCGCAACGACCCGGCGCGCTGTCCCCCGTCAACCGGAATGCCCCGCTAAACCGCATGTAGGGGCGCACACTGTGCGCCTGCTCTCCCGACACCGGGACGGCCCGTCAACCCCACCCGTAGGGCGCGACGACCCGGCGCGCTGTCCCCCGTCAACCGGAATGCCCCGCTAAACCGCATGTAGGGGCGCACACTGTGCGCCCGCTCTCCCGACACCGGGACGGCCCGTCAACCCCACCCGTAGGGCGCGACGCCCCGGCACGCCGTCCCCCGTCCCCCGGAATGCCCCCGCAGGGGCCGGTGTCCCCACTGGCCCGCCCCCCTACACCGACCGAACCAACGCCTCACCATCCCGCAGCAGATGTCCGGCGAGCTGCTCCACGTCCTGCAAATGCTGCCGAAGGAAATCCTCCATCTGCCGCACATAGGCCCGACACACATAGGGCCCAAACTTCTCCATGCCATATTTCCCGTACAGGCAAAACAGCTCCAGCGCCAACACATCCCCCGAGAGCTCTATCATCACCTACTGCAGCTCCTCAATAATTTCAGTCTGATGCTCACACATAGAAGCCTCCTAATCACATAATGCTAACTAATATTAGCATTATGCTATTGATTGTCAAGCAAAAATTTGCTACCATACTGTTACAGAGGTGATAACACATGGCGGCATTCAAAGTACAGGTAGGACTGCGTCTGGAAGAAGAGGCTTATCAGAAGGTGAAGGCCATTTCAAAGGCGGAGCACCGGTCGATCAACAATTTGGTTGAATACGCAGTGTTATTGTATATCAAAGACTACGAAGCCCAGCACGGCCCTGTAGAGACTCCGGAGGAGGAGGACTGATTCTCTCTCAAAACGTCCTCAAAACACTTAATTTTCTACCTCCAACGGCAATCCTCCGTCCTCCTCCCCCGTCTCAACCCTCTCGTCCTCCGGCGGCGCGGCGGTGCCCCGGAGGACAATTTTGTCCCTCCGCCAGTACACGCTCCGCGCCTCTGCGCTGCTTCGCAGCAGATTCCCCTCGGCGTCATAGACCTCCCGGTAGGTCTGCACCGTGCAGCCGCTGTACCCGCTCTGCTTCAGCTGCTCCGTGCCGGCGGGGAGGCCGGGGGCGTCCTCGTAGCGGGTGAGGCAGGGGTCCGTGGCCACCACCTCGCTGCGGATCTTTACCGTGGAGCTGTCCAGACGGGTGCCCCGGATGGTCACGCGCAGCGTCCGGCCCTCCACCGCCGCTTGAATCTGTATGGGGTAGCGGGTGTCGTTGCGAAAGCAAAACTCCGGCCCGCCCCAGCTCACTGTGGCGTCCATTCCAAGGGGGATGTAGCTGCTCACATAGCGATGGGCGCTCCGCGCCGTGATCTGCAAATCCGCCAGCAGCGCCGCCGCGTACAGCGTGGAGGAAGTCTGGCAGATGCCCCCGCCGATCTCCTCCACCGTCTCCCCGTTGACATAGGCCGGCGCCGCCCCGTAGCCCCGGGCCCGTGTCCGCTCCCCCACCACTTGGTTGTAGTCGAAGGTCTCCCCCGGCAGCAGCACCGTGGTGTCCACGGCGGCGGCGGAGAGGGCCACATTCCCCCGCCGGGAGGCGCTGCCCCCCACCTCCGTCTGATACGTCCCCAGCACGTCCCGGAAAAGGGCCTCCCGCAGGTGCTCCGCGCTGATCTCCGGCTGCCGCACCTCCACCGGCAGGCGCACCGCGCCCCCTGGCGCCGCCTTGGACAGTGATCGGCACAGCGCCGGCGCCTCCACGCGGAGCCCCGGCCGCCCCTCCCGGATCTCCCCGGAGGCCGGATCGTAGGCGGCGTCTGCCGGCGACGGCGGCAGTACCGCCTCCAGCCGCCCCTGATCCACGGTGAAGGGCGGGGCGATGTCGATTGCCTCCGGGAACAGCCGCCGCCACCACCGCCGCAGGAGGCTGTCCCCCTGCCCGGCCCGGCAGGCCAGCTCCGCCGCCTTGGCCCAGTCCGGCGCCGCCCCGATCTGGCCGCAGGTCACAGAGGTGATCAGCGTGTCCCCGGAGCAGAGGAGGATTTTGGTGCCGCTGTAGTCCGCCCCCCTATCCCGCAGAAGGGCCTCCGCCTCCCCCCGGCTGCACCCGCTCAGGTCCACCCCGGCCACGGATACCCCCGGCGGGACCCGCTCCGCCGAGGCGTCCGGCAGCGTCAGTGTCCCGGCGCCGCACAGCACCAGCGCCAGCAGCGCAGCCAGCGCCCAGCCGGTCCTCCCCGCCGTTTTGCTCCCCACAATATCCCCTCCTCCCCGCCGCCGGAAAAAACTTTGCATTCTCCCTCGCGGTGTGGTATACTGATTTCCACTATATGCAAATCAAGCGAAACAAAGAAGGGGAATTTGCCATGAAAGACTTTGTTTTGATGACAGACAGCTGCTGTGACCTCCCGGCGGAACTGGCGGAGGAGATGGAGCTTGCGGTACTGCCCCTGTCGGTGATGCAGGACGGCCGCACCTATCAGAACTACCTCGACCACCGGGAGCTGGATCCCAAGGACTTCTACGACCGCGTCCGAAACGGCAGCACCGGCTCCACCGCCGCAGCCAATGCGGAGGCGTTTATGGAGGCCATGACGGTGCCCCTGGAGGCGGGAAAGGACATCCTCTGCGTCTGCTTCTCCTCGGCCCTCTCCACCACCTACCAGTCCGCGGTAATCGCCCAGCAGGAGCTCTCCGGCACCTATCCGGACCGTAAAATCCAAGTAATCGACAGCTTATGCGCCTCCTTGGGACAGGGGATGCTCCTCTACTTGGCCCACCGGGAGCGGCAGAAGGGCAGGACCTTGGAGGAGACGGCATCCTTCGTCTTGGAGACCATCCCCCACCTCTGCCACTACTTCACGGTAGATGATCTGAACCACTTAAAGCGCGGCGGCCGCGTCAGCGCCACGGCGGCGGTCTTAGGCACCATGCTGCAGATGAAGCCTATCCTCCACATGGACGATCAGGGCCGTCTGATCCCCCTGAGCAAGGTCCGGGGCCGCAGGGCGTCCATCCAGGCGCTCTTAGCGCAGATGGACGAGCTTGTCACCGACGCGGAGACGGTTTTCATCAGCCACGGCGACTGCGCGGAGGAGGTAGAGGCCATGGCCCAGCAGATCAGGGACCGCTTTGGCACCAAGGAGGTCATCATCAACTATGTGGGCCCGGTAATCGGCAACCACACCGGCGCCGGCGTGGTGGCACTGTTCTTCATCGGTAAGCACCGATAGGCCTGCAGCGTTGATGAGGGCCGGCGGATTTCCTCGTCCCCCTCCGCCGGCCGGTTTATTCGGGCGTTCTTAGGGCGTTCCGGACAGTGGGGGACGGCGCGCCCTACAGGTGGGTTTGACGGACTACCCAGCGTCGGGAGGACGGTGTATTGGGAGTGCCTGCGAGGAATCCCTCCACCGCCGATTGGCGGCCCCCTCATCTCGGCCTAAGAGCCGCCCTTTTGGGGCGGTTGGCCTCGGAACGCGCCTGCGGGCGCGGCTTTCGGCAGGGGAGGCTAAGGCGCGAAGCGCCGTAATCGCCCGGCCCGGTGCGGCGATTGCCGATAGAACAGGCGCACAATGTGCGCGAGAGGCACGCCGTGTCTGTAAGCGGCAGAGCCGCCAATGGCTGCGCGGTGTGCGCCCCCGTCCTAAAAAGGAAGGTGAAACTACTATGGATATCATTGCTGCAATCTCCACGGCGCCGGCTGTGGCGGCAATTGGGGTCCTCCGCCTCTCTGGGGCGGGGGCTTTTGCTGTGGCGGACACCGTCTTTCGGCCCTTAGACGGGCGGGCCCTGTCCGCGCATCCAAGGCGGACCATGGTGCTGGGGGCACTTCTGGACCGGGAGGGGCGGGTGATGGATCAGGCGCTGGCCGTGACCTTCGCCGCCGGACACAGCTACACCGGGGAGGACAGCGCCGAGTTTCACTGTCACGGCTCCCCGGTGGTGCTCCAAGAGGGGCTTCTCTCCCTCTTTGCCGCCGGGGCCCGACAGGCCAAGGGGGGTGAATTTACCAAGCGGGCTTTCCTCAGCGGAAATTTGGACCTGACACAGGCGGAGGCCGTCATCGACCTCATCGAGGCGGAAACCCCGCAGGCCGCCCGAAACGCCGCCGGACAGGTGGAGGGCGCCCTCCTCCGGCGAATCGCCCCGATCTACGACAGCCTCATGGACGTGGCCAGCCGGTTCTACGCCGTGGTGGACTACCCCGACGAGGACATCGAGGAGCTGACCCAGGAGGCGCTGGGCCGCGCGCTGCGGGAGGAGGCGGCGGAGCTCCGTGGCCTCTTGGGCACCTTCCGGCAGGGTCAGGTGCTGAAAAACGGCCTGCCCACAGCCATCTTAGGCCGGCCCAACGTGGGCAAAAGCTCCCTGCTCAACGCCCTGACGGGGTACGAGCGGGCCATCGTCACCGATATCCCCGGCACCACCCGGGACACCGTGGAGGAGCGGGTGCGCTGCGGCGGCCTGCTGCTGCGCCTTATCGACACGGCGGGCCTTCGGGAGACCGAGGACCCGGTGGAGCAGTTAGGCGTGGCGCGGAGCCGGGCGGCGGCGGAGAGCGCCGCGCTGTGCTTGGTGGTGATCGACGCCTCAACGGCACTGACAGAGGAGGACCAGGAGGCCCTGCGTCTGGCGGAGTCGGCGGAGCGGGCCATCGCCGTGGTGAACAAGTGCGATCTGCCCCGCCGGCTGACGCTGCCCCCCCTCCCATTCCCGGCGGTGGAGGTCAGCGTCAAAACCGGCGCGGGCTTGGAGGCGCTGACTGCGGCCATCACCAACGCCGTCCCGGCGGGAACGGCCCCGGCGGGGCAGATTCTCACCAACACCCGTCAGGCGGAGGCGGTGGCCCGGGCCCTCCAGGCCATCGAGGGCGCCGCGGCGGCCTTGGAGGGCGGCCTGACCCCCGACGCGGTGCTCACCGACGCCGAGGCGGGAATCGCCGCCTTGGGTGAGCTGACAGGACGGACCCTGCGGGAGGACTTGGTGGAACGGATCTTCTCCCGGTTTTGCGTAGGAAAGTAGGGACCGGTGTCCCCACCGGCCCGTCCCTCGTCGACCGGAGTGTCCCAATCACCACGTGTAGGGGCGCGCATTGTGCGTTCGTCCTATCGTTTCCCACCAGTGTGGGGTGGGGCGGGCGGACAATGTCCGCCCCTACAATTTGTGCTATGATAGCCGGGAGGCCGTGGGAGAACATCAAACCATCGTAGGGCGCGATAACCCGGCGCGCTGTCCCTCGTTGATAACCGCACCTTCGATCAACCACCCGTAGGGGCGGCCTGTGGCCGCCCGCTCTATCGACGCCCAACGCATTGGGGGAGGAGAGGCCGATGAGGACATCGGCCCCTACAGAGGCAGAAATTTTGTAGGGGCCGGTGTCCCCACCGGCCTGTCCCCCGTCGACCGGAGTGTCCCGATCAACCACGTGTAGGGGCGCACATTGTGTGCCCGTCCTATCGTTTCCCATCGGTATGGGGTAGGACGGGCGGACAATGTCTGCCCCTACAAATGTTTATTGGACCTTGCGGCATGGCGCGTCCCACGAATTTATGGGACAGCTATCGTTTCGGGTATGGTAAATCATCGGGTAGCCCGAGGACATAGTCTGCCGATACATGGTAGAATTGACACAATGCGATGATATCCTCAACGGTGTATTTGCTTTTTCTGGTTTCATACTTTGATATTGTGGATTGTTGACATCCTAAAACACCTGCAATGGTGCCTTGCCTTGTATCGCTATCTTCTCTTAAAGCGGTTAAACGATCTATATAGTCCATGTTATCACCTCATAAGTAAAGTAGCATATTCCAAAACCGCCTATTGACAAAAAGGCGAAAATCGACTATGCTCCTTCTTAAAGGTGGTGACAAAATGGGCGAACAACTGACGAATCGAATGGAGGAGCTGTGGGAGCTTCTTCAAGTGCTCACGGAGGATGCCATTGCGCTGGAGTCCTTCTGTCTGAGTGAGGACCGGTGCAGGGTGGATTTCTCCCCCGGTTCCTGCGCCGGCTATCTGCGCCGGGTGGACAACTACATTGAGCAGCACCTGACCGATCTGCGGCAGGTCATGGGGCTGCTCATCAAGACCAGCCGGGAGCGGCTGGGGGCATAGGGAAAGGGCAGGCGACGCGTCGCCTGCCCTTCTGCTAATCTTCCAGTGTGGTTTGAAGGTTGTCCAGCAGTTCTTGCAGCAGTTCTTTCTTTTTTGCGGGGTCCGGTTCGGCAATGGCTTTTTTCAGACTGGAAATGACCATACGCAAAAATCCGTTGAATTGCTTATCTGTTTGAACCATTTGAATAACCTCATTCTAATCCGGCTTGCAATGCCCACATGGAAATCCTTTTGATTCTTTTCTTTCAAGAAAAGAATGTATGCCCTCAAAAAATGGCCTCGCCGCGGGCCTTTTTGGCCTCGATCTCCTTCACGGCATCCTTGTGGCTCAGGTTCCAGCGGCCCTTCTCGTCGATCTCCATGAACTTCACCCACATCATGTCGCCCACCTTGCAGGCGTCCTCCACCTTCTCGATCCGGCGGTCAGCCAGCTTGGAGATGTGGACCAGCCCGTCCTTGCCGGGGGCCAGCTCCACGAAGGCGCCGAAGGTCAT
>CANPBB010000091.1 GCA_947572235.1 uncultured Clostridia bacterium | reverse complement strand
GCTCCCCTCTGGTTTGTGGTTTTTTTTATTTTTTGCTGAACTGCGCGGGGCGGCGCTCCCCCCCCCCCGGCTCTTGTGGAGGTAGGGAGATGAAATGCGGCAGGTTTATTTGCACACGCAGGTGTAGGAAGTGAGGTTTAATGTATCAGAACCAGAACCTTTCTTGGCATATGCCGTAATGGTTACTCGGTAGGTATAACCAGATTCAGCGCTAAAATAAATAGAATTAAGGTAATCGCGGGAGTTGTATACATAAAACTCGGGATGATCTACCGAATCCAAAGATTTATAGAATTCCCACTTACCAGCTTCTTTTCGCTCAACATAAATTTCAGAAATACCAATCTTATCTGCAATGCCAACAGCATCAACCGTAACATCCACCACCATCTGGCCAACACCAGTGGAGTCAAGGGCTACTGAACAGCCATCTAAATAGTCACTCGCATATGGGACGGCTTCATTTTTAGCCGCCCATACCGTGCTGCTTAAAGAAATCATAGTGATGATAACGAGACAAATTGATGTTACACGCGTTTTCATTTTCTGCACCTCTTTATTTATGATGGAATTGATTTTAGCATTTCTTCAATCTCTTTTTCGGTGAGCAACCCGTTTATTTCATAAAAGCAGTTTCCTTGCGTCCATCCAATTTTCGAACGGTTGGCATTTGTCACAACAAAAAATTCCCTGTTGTTTATCTTGCGAGGTTGCCCGCCATCCTCGCGTTCAACAGCGTTAGCCCAATATTTGCTATCTCTGTGAAAAGTGATACGAATCATAAGTTCACCGCGTTCCCCTGCATATATACCAGAAATCCTTAAAAGCCTGTTAGAATCGTGTACAGAAATGATTTCAATTGAGTAATCCTCTGGAATCCACGTGGGGCAGAAATCCGGGTTTATATCATATGCCTCCAACGCCTCGGCCAGCGAATGGTACTCGTTGGGGTCTTCTGGCGGCAGTTCCATCTTACCCGAGGGGTTGCTGTATACGCGGATGATGCCGTCGGCCCAGTCCAAGAACTGCCTTATGGGGTTGTAGCCAAACGCATTCGCCGTGATCATTAGACACAACACCACGGCAACGGCGATCTCCACAGTGCGGACTGACCTAAACCATTTCCTCGTATCTGCTTTTTTTAGAACGCTTTGACGGCTCCGGCGCAAATAGGAGAGGATGCCGCGCCTTCGTCTTTTCCCATTCCGCCTTCGCGTCGTAGTCCTCCATAACAGGAGCCCGCTTCTGCAAAATGTCGAGATAAGCCGCCAGCTTGTCCGTATCCATATCCGCGCTTGAATTGGTCGCCAGGATTTGCTCGATCTCTTGAAGCAGTTCCTGGCTGCTCCGCTGCTCCACATCAGCGGAGATTTGACGGCACTGCGTTTTGTGCTGCCTTTTCCATTTCATCTCACTTACCTCCTTACTGCCTTTATCTCATGAGAGCACCCTTTTGTGACACGTTATCGAAAAAAATTTTCTGCGAGGTCCTCTCTCATCAGCCGGCGGCATTTTTGAACCGCGCGGGAGAGCTGTTTTCTGCAGGTGGTAGGTGTGATTCCCCGTATCTCCGCAATCTCTTCAAAGGTGCGGTCCTCCTTGATCCTCCAGAGGAGGAGCAGCCGCTCCTGCTCCGTCAGGCCATGCGGCAGATAGTTGTCCATCGGCAGATCTGTGGTGTTGTTCTTGGAGGGGACATCCTCGATCAAGGGCACTTCCGCTTTGTGATAAACCCTTCTCATCTCCTTCTTGGTCAGCAGATCAAGCGTCTTATACAGCCATCCCACGGGGTTTTCATGGTAGTATACTTCATCAATTTTCAAGCAGGCTGTCAGCAACGCTTCTTGTACGAGATCATTTGCCAGCGCCGCATTGCCGACCCGGCGGAATGTCAGCTGTACCATCCTGCCCTGTTGTTCCGCTACCAAAGCGTCTAAAAAGTCGATCTGTTCTCTTGTCACATGGTCACCTTCTCTATCTCTCGTGATCTCTGGGACAGCTGCCGGTCAGCAAGGGGGGGAGGTATAGGGTGATCGGGGGTTCGTAAACTGATGCGGACAGCACTTGTGAATCCCGCGCCAGTGGGTAGTACCCACTGGGTGCAAACGCATATGCGTTTGCACATAACCATTGCGTACGAATAAAAGGAAGGTGTACCATTAGAAATTTCCCAATAGGACACCTTATCATAATATTACCACATTTTCTTGAAATTTGGAATGCCTTTTTGTTATTACATACGCTGTTTCTAAGAGAAGTTGAAAGCGGCATCGTTGACGGGCTTGAAAAAGTTAATGGAAAGCAAGCCAGCACTCCTCTGAAATCCAAGGGAGCGCTGGCTTTCGTGTCTCTCGCTGACGAACGGGAGACAGCCTGCCATACCTTGATATGCCAAGGCTTTTGGCAAAAAACAACCCTACCAAATCCGAACAGCTGACAACAATCTGTTCAGATTAGGCAGGGTTGTTCACCGCGGCTTACAGCTGGGCGCTGATCTGGCGGCCGCAGTCGATGAGGTACTCGGCGAAGGCCTTGCGGTTGGCCTCGGTCATGCGGGTGACGGGGCCGGAGACGCTGATGGCACCTACCGGCTTGCCGGTGGAGTCCACTATGGCCACGCCCAGACACACCAGACCATACTCCAGTTCCTCGTTGTCCACTGCGTAGCCCTGCCGGCGGACCTCCGACAGCTGCTGCTGTACCTCATTTACCGAGAGCAGGGTATTGCTGGTCATCCGCTCGAATTTGGTCCGCTGGAGGATGTCCCGGGCGGTCTCCGCGGGGAGACGGGCCAGAATGGCCTTGCCGGTGGCGGTGCGGTAGAGAGGCTCCCGCTGCCCCAAGGAGGTGGCAATGCGCATAGAGTGGGGGCTCTCCTTCTTCTCCAGATACACCACACTGTCCCCGTCGGGGATGACGAAGTTTACTGTTTCGCCGCACAGTCCCACCAGCTTGTCCATGTAGGGGGCCACAATGCCCCGCAGGTTGATATTCACCTTGCTGCCCATGCGGAACAGCTCGATGCCCAGACGGTACTTGCCGCTGTCCGGGTCCTGCTCCAGAAGGCGGTAAATCTCCAGCGTGGACACTAAGCCGAACACGGTGCTCTTGTGCAGCGAGAGCATCCTGCTTATCTCCGTCAGGCTCAGCGCGGTGTGTCCCTCAAAGCACTTGAGAATCCAGATGGCCCGTTCCACCGACTGAATGGGGGCCAAGCGAACGAGCTTTTTCTCCTGTATATCTTCCATAAGGCACCGTCCTCTTACCATTTTTGTACAATTATAGCAAAATTCGCCGCCCCATTCAACCCCCGAATATGGGCCCTCAGCTCTGTAGGGCCTGCTCCAGTGCCGCCGCCTCGGCGGGGTCAATCTTATAGGAGTGGATCGCGTCGTCGGGGAAAGCCCCGCTGCGGACCTCCTCAGCGTAGGCGGTAAAGGCGCGCAGCAGCTCGCCGCCCACGTCACCGTACTTCTTGACAAACTTGGGCGTAAAATCGTCGAAATAGCCCACCATGTCGGCGAAAATCAGCAGCTGGCCGTGGGTATAGGAGCCAGCGCCGATGCCCAGAATGGGAATGTTTGCCTGCTCAGTGATGGCCTTGCCCACCACGGCGGGGACGCCCTCCACCAAGATTGAACAGGCCCCGGCCTCCTCAATCTTCTTGGCGGCTTCCACCAGCTTCAGCGCGGCGTCACAGCTCTTGCCCTGGGCTCGGTTGCCGCCCATCTGGGCGCCGAACTGGGGGGTGAGGCCGATGTGGCCCATGACCAGCATCCCCGCGTCGTTGATGGCCCGGATGCGGCTGATGCAGGAATCGGTGACCCCCTCCAGCTTCACGCAGTCCATGCGGGCGTCCTTGCAGAAGCGGCCGGCGTTTTCCACCGCCTCTTGGTCGGAAATCTGGTAGGACATGAAGGGCATGTCGCCTACGATGAAGGTGTTGGGCGCGCCCCGGCGGACCGCCTTGCAGTGAATGAGCATGTCCTCCATGGTGACGGGGTAGGTGCTGTCATAGCCCAGAATCACATTGCCCAAGGAGTCGCCCACCAGAATCATGTCCACGCCAGCCCGCTCCTCGTACTTGGCGGTAAGGTAGTCGTAGCCGGTGAGGTAGACAATCTTCTCCCCTTGGGCCATCATACGGCGGAAATCCAAGATGCTCTTCTTTTTTATGTTCGTTGCCATAGCGTTTTGTTCCTTTCTGGTGAAAAAATCTGTGGAGGTTCGGAGGGCGCTGCCGCCGCCCCGGAGGGAGGAGGCTCCTCAGAGGAGCCCCAAGGAGCGCAGAAGAAAGATGCCCGCCATCAGCGTCAGCGTGGAGAGACAGGAGGTCAAAAGCACCGCGTCCCCCGCCAGTTTCCCGTCGCCGCCCATGCGCCCGGCCAGAATGTAGCAGTTGACGGCAGTGGGGGCGGCAAAGAAGATGAACACGCAGGCCAGCTCACCGCCGCGAAAGCCCAAGGCCGCCGCGGCGGTGACTACAACCAACGGGATCACCGCCAGACGGACGATGGCTATGGAGACGGTGCAGCGCAGGCGTCCCCGCACCTCCCGCACGTTCAGCTGGGCTCCCAGCATAAACAGGGACAGCCCGGTGCACATGTCGGCGAAGCGGCCCACGGTGGAGGTGAGAAAGGCGGGCAGGGGGATGTGCAGCCAAGCCACCAGAATGCTGGCCAGCGAGGCGGCAATCAGGGGATTGCGGAGAATCTCCCACAGGGTGCTGCGCACCGCTTGGGCGGGGCTGTGGGGGCGGCTCTGTCCCAGCGCCGCCAGAATGGCCACCGTGAGGGCCGTATAGAGCAGCGTGGCGAAGGGTACCATCACCATGGTGGGCACGGCGCCCTCCGGCCCCATGAGACTGATGGCCAGCGGGATGCCCAGCATGGCGAAGTTGCTGCGGAACATGCAGATAGCGGCGGTGGCCGCCGCAGGGCGGTCCCTAATAATCCGGGGGACCGCCGCCGTCAGCACCGCGAACAGCACCAGAATGGCGGAGAGGACATAGCCCATCAGAGGCAGGCTGACGCTGGCGTATAGGTCGCTGCCGGCGATGCTGAGAAAGATGTTGGCGGGGATAGCGATGTAGAAGACCACGTGGGAGCAGCCGGCGATAAAGGCCTCGTCCACCAGCTTCAGCTGCCGGGCGGCGCAGCCCACCACGCAGCATAGAAACAGCGGCAGTACCACATTGACGCTGAAGATAAAGTTGTCCAGCATACTGCGCTCCTTCCGGGGCCTGTCAGCCGGGCTGGTCCCCTGTGTTTTTGGAGGCTTTGACCTTTTTCATCACCATCGGCACGGTGATAAAGAGCACCATGAAGATGAGAAGTCCCAAGGAGATGGGCTTGGTGAAGAAGATGGAGGGACTTCCGCCGTTAATCTTGAAGGCTTGGGAGAAGTTCTTCTCCAGCGTGCCGGTGAGCACGAAGGCCAGCAGCAGCGGCGCGATGGGGTACTTGTTCTTGTTGAGAAAGTACCCGATAAAGCCGGCGGCTATCATCACATACACGTCGAAGATGTTGTTGTTGGCGGCATAGGAGCCCACCACGCACAGCGTCATGATGATGGGGGCCATAATCCCCGCGGGGACCTTCAAAATTTTGGTCAGGAAGGGGATCACGGCGATGGCAATGAGGATGCAGATGATGTTGCCAATGTACATGGAGGCGATAAGGCTCCAGCAGAAGTCCGCCTGTTCGGTGAAGAGCCTGGGGCCGGGCTGAAGGCCCCACATCATCAGTCCCCCCAGCAGCACCGCCGCTGTGCCGGAGCCAGGGAGGCCCAAGGACAGCAGCGGCGCGAAGGCCCCCGCCGCCGCAGCGTTGTTGGCCGCCTCGGAGCAGGCGATGCCCTCCACCACGCCCTCACCGAACTGCTCGCCCTTTTTGCTGACGCGCTTGCCGGTCATGTAGGAGATGAAGGAGGCGATGGTGGCGCCGGCCCCAGGGAGGATGCCCACGAAGCAGCCCAGAACACCGCTGCGCAGGGCGTTGGGCAGGATGCCCTTGACCTCCTCCCGGTTCAGCAGGCTGCCCTTGATACTGAGTTTCTCCCCGCCGAGGAAGTGGAAGCTCATGCGGTTGGTCACCATCTCGATGACTTGGCTGAAGCCGAACATGCCGATGACAATGGGAATAAAGGTAAGGCCGGAGTACAGGTTGATGTTGCCGCCGGTGAAGCGGATCTGTCCGTTTACCGGGTCCATGCCGATGAGGGCCAGCATGGCTCCCAAGAAGGTGGAGATGAGGCCGTACTTGGGGTCGTCCCCCATCATCCAGCCGATGGAGGTGAAGGCCAGCAGCAGCAGGGACACCATCTCCGCCGGGCCGAACTTCAGCCCCAAGGCCGCCAAGGTGGGGGCCAAGCCCGTCAAAATCAGGATGCCGATGGTGCCGCCGATGAAGGAGGCCAAGTTGGCGGCGAAGAGGGCCTTGCCGGCCTTGCGCCGCTTGGTCATGGCGTAGCCGTCGATGGCGGTCATCACTGCCGGGGCATCGCCGGGGATATTGAGCAGAATGGCGCTGAAAGCGCCGCCGTACATGTTGCCGTAGTACACGCCAGCCAGCATGATGATGCCCGCGGTGGGGTCCATGTGGAAGGTCAGAGGCAGCAGCAGCGAACAGCCGGCCAGAGAGCCGATGCCGGGCATAGCCCCCACCACAATCCCCATAAAGGCCCCCACTAGAGCTGTCAGCAGATTCACCGGCGTAAAGGCGATGGCAAAGCCCTGAAAGAGGTGCGCGAAATTATCCATCTGTCAGCCTCCTTTATATAAAAGAGCCGATGAGGCCCGTGGGGAAGGGGACGTTGAGCCACATGCGGAAAATTCCGTAGACGCAGATGAAGAGCACCACGGACACAAAGGTGGACTTGCCCCACGAGTACTTCTCAATCAGCTTGAGCCACAGGAAGGCCACCGCGATACAGGCCCCCACCAGCCCCAGCAGGCAGTTGAACAGCAGAATCAGCACCATAGCACCCACGGGGATCAGGGCCTTGGGGTCAATTTTCTCCGCCTTCTGCCCGGTTTTGACCTTGGTAATCAGCATCAGGACGGAGAACAGCACCAGAAGCGCACCGCAGACGATGGGCATAAAGCCGCCGCTGATGGAGATACCCTTCCACCAGCCGTACTTGGCCGCGCCCATGTAGATGTAGAAGGCGCCTGCGGCGATACTGAAAATTTCAACGATATACGTCATGTAAGCTACCTCTCACAGCGGGGCTGCCGGCGCTCCCGCGCTAAGTGGACGGCGGGCCGCCCGCCCCGGGACATCCGCAGAAGCGGGGGTATGGGCCGCTGTCAAAAGCGGCGGAAAAGGGAGGGGCCGCAGAGCGCGGCGCTCCTTGGCCCCTCGTAAAGAGAGGGCGGGATTTTACTGCGCCAGCAGGCCCAAGGTCTCCAGCACCGCCTTGTACTTGGCGGCCTCTCCGTCAATAAAGGTCTTAAACTCGTCGCCGGAGATGAACTTGCCGGTGAGGCCGTTGTTGCCCAGATAGCCGTTGACCCAGTCCTCGTGCTCCACCACTTGGCTGAACACGTCCGCCCAGAAGTCCACCGCCGCTTGGTCCATGTTGCCAGGCCCGAAGATGGCGCGGAACTGCTGGAACTGTACGTCGGGATAGCCCTGTTCGGTGAAGGTGGGCACATCGGGGAGGGTGGAGATGCGCTCGGGACCGAAGGCCGCCAGCAGGGTGACCTCGCCGGCTTGGTACTGGCTCATGGTCTCGTTAGGGTTGTAGATGCCCGCGGCAATGTGGCCGCCCAGCATGGCGGTCATCACCTCGGCGGAGGAGTCGTAGGCGATGTACTCCAAATCCACGTCGCAGTAGAGCTCGATAAGGCCGGTGACCAGCTCGTCCTCGGTTCCGGAGCCGGAGCCGCCTACGGTGATGGCACCGGGGTGCTCCTTGGCGTAGGCGATGAAGCTGTCGATGGTCTGGTACTCCGCGGTGGAGAGGACGCCGATGGTGTACTCATCCATGGCCAGGTTGCAGATGGGGGTCAGCTGGTCGTAGGTGATTCCGCTGCCGGTAATCATGGGGCTGGTAATCTGGGCAGAGACGTAGGTGGTGATGTTGGTGCCGTCGCCCTTCTTGGTCACGGTGTAGGCGTCGCCCACCGCGCCGCCGCCGCCAGGCTTGTTGGTGACGGTGACCGTGCGGCTGCCGGTGAGGCCCATCTCACCGATGATGTTGGCCGCGGTGCGGGCATATAGGTCAGAGCCGCCGCCGGCGGAGAAGGGGCAGACGAACTCCACATCGGCACCCAGCTCGAAGGCGGAGTGTGTAGGCTCGTTGCTTGGCTGGCTGCCGTTGCTGGGAGGCTGCTGGTTGTTGCCGTTGCTGCCGCAGGCGGCCAGCGCAAACAGCATAGCCAGCGCTAAGAGCATTGCGCAGATCTTTTTCATGTCGAATTCTCCTTATCGTTTTACCTCTTCACTATAAAAAGGGCTCCTGTACAGAACCGGCCCTATGCCTCCACTATTCTGCGGATAAGCATGGCGGCCCGGTCGGTGTTGAAGATGCCGCACATGCAGGGCTTGAACAGCTCCGCGGCGGCCTCCTCCGGAGTACAGCGCCCCTTGCGGCACTTCTCAATCATCTCGTTGATGTAGTTTACCGAAACCATGGAGTGGCCGCACATGGTGGCAATCTCCAGAATCTCGTTGGAAGGCAGCAGGTCCGTGCGGCCAATCCGGCCTAGGGAGTGTTCCACGGTGTGGGGCTCCAGCCCGGCCTTGTGGCAGCACTCCTTCACGTGATCCACCAAGCCCGAGACCACGATGGACATGCCCAAATCTTCCCTCTTCAGATCCTCCAGCATGGCCACCACATCGGCCTCGTCCTTGAAGGTGGCGGTGATAACCGCCCGATCCTCCACATGGTCAATCATGTACTGGCGGCCCGCCAGATGGTCCTCCAGCTTGTACTTGTCCGCCTGATACCACTCGTTGCCGCCTCGGCAGTCGCCCATGGTGACGCAGTGGTTCTTCTCACACAGCTGGAAGAAGCGGCGCAGCTTGGGGGCGGAGTCCTCGTGGTTGATGTCCTTGCTGGGCATGCAGAGGAATACGAAGTCGTGCTGTAGGTTCTCCTCCGTGCCCACCCGGTGCAGTGTATGTGACATATCGTATCCTCCCTTATTCCGCTTGGTACAGGGGGCGGCCCAAGCCCACGTTGGTCTTGCCGTTGAGCGAGCACCAGACCCCCAGCTTCTCCACAATCTCCCTATGGGGCAGGTTCCCAGCCTTGTCGGCCTTGGAGCAGATATCTAAGCTCAAGAAGCAATCTAACGTCTCAGCGGTTTGGTAGATGGTACGGAGGATTGCCTCCGCCCGCTCGTAGGGGACGGTCATCTCCACAATGGCGGAGAGCACCTTCTCTTGGAGCAGCTCCTCCTTGAACTTGCCGGTTTTGGGGTCGCTCATCATAGTGGTCACTGGGTTGCAGGGCTCGAACTCCACCCCTTGGGCAGCCACGGCCATAGCGATTTTCTCCGCGTCGCAGAGGCGGGCGCCGTAGCAGGGGCGGCCCAGCTCCACGGCGATGCCGATGGTGCCGTCGGGGAAGCGGCCGGTGACCTCGTTGGTTTTCATTTCCTCGGTACCCCGGCCGGAGATGCCGGACTCCGGCGCGATGGTGAGCACGTCGCTCATGAGGCTGCGCACGGACCGGGGATAGGTCAGCTCCTGCTGGTAGATGGCCCCCTTGGGGCATACCCCCGAGCGGAGACAGACCCCGCACTCCACACATTCGTCGAAGTCGATCTGCACTTTTTTCTCCACCCGGCGGATGGCTGATACTGGGCAGCGGTTCATACACAGCCCGCAGTCTACGCACAGCTCCTTGTTGATTTGCATGGCTTCTCTCCTTTCCATTCCAATATCCATTTGTCCGATATTACAGCACTATAACTTATAATATCGCCTATATTGATTATACTGCATAAAAATAAACTGTCAATATCGTTCTATATGGTAATATTTACAAAACTATTTTCACAAATATATGCAATATAGTATATGGTTTTGTAATGTAGGACGTCTGAACTGAGGCGCCGGATAACGTGCCTGCATTGCTGGAGGGGGGAGATCTCCCTGACCGCACCCCGCCTGCGGCGGATATAGCTGCACACTGGAAATTGGCACTGCATCTCCCTGCAATTTCCAGTATTTCCTGCAAGGGCTGATCCTCCGGCGGGCGATACCGCTGAAGCCCGCGCTGGATATTGATATGGCGGGGTTTTGGGCCATGCGGGGCCTGATGATAAAGGTGCAGGACGAGACTAAGGGCATCAGATATTACTTCCGAACGGAAAGGTAGGAAGTGATATGTGCCATGTTCTGCGGCTGCCGCTGTAAACAGCGGCGAGCAAAACAGCTCAAATCAAGTGTATGAT
>CANPBB010000090.1 GCA_947572235.1 uncultured Clostridia bacterium | reverse complement strand
CATAGGGCTTTGCCCGTCTATGAAGAACCCCCGGCTTTGCCGGGGGGTTCCTCTTTTGCATTGACATTCATCTATGTTTCCGTGCCTACCACAGCATTCCCACCGCCACACCTAACAGCGCGCCCATGAGAACCTGCAAGGGGGTGTGGCCCATAATAATCTTCAGATCCTCCGCCAGCTCCTCCGCCGTCAGCAGCTCCACACGGCTGAGGAGCTGGTTCACCAGTCTGGCCGTGTCCCCGGCACTGCGGCGGACATTACAGGCGTCGTACATCACCACCAGTGAGAACACCACGCACACGCCAAAAAGAGGGCTGGTCAGCCCGCTGAACCGACCCACGGCAGTGGTACAGCCCATCACGCAGGCAGAATGACTGCTGGGCATCCCGCCGCTGGACACCAGCCGGGCTGGGTGAAACCTCCGCTCCAGCAGCAGCTCCAACAGGGCCTTGGCCACCTGCGCAAGCAGCCAAGCGGCCACAGCACAGTCGATAACCGGGTTTCCGGTGATTCTCATAGGCTCACTTCATCCTCTCCGCCATACGGTCGGCCAGTTCCAGCAGAAAGCCGCTGCCCGGATAGGGGGCCACCGCGGCCTTGGCCCGTCGGGTACAGGCCACCACGGCGGCGGCACAGCCCTCTAACCCCAAGATATCCACAAAGGTGGTCTTCCCTTCCGCCCGGTCCGAGCCGACAGGTTTGCCAAGCTCCCCCTCCTCAGCGATCACATCCAGCATGTCATCCCGAATCTGGAACCCGAGGCCCAGCTCACCGGCGTAGATCCCCGCCGCAGTGAAATCCAAAGCTGACGCGCCGGCTGCAATACAGCCCAGCTCCGCTGCCCCCCGAATCATGGCTCCGGTTTTCAGCTGACACATCTGGCGCAGGCGGGTCTCCTGACTGGTAATCCCGACGATTACACCGGCAGGCTCCGCCCCGTCTTCCGTGCCGCCCAAGGTGTCCAACACCTGACCGGCCACCATGCCGTCGGCCCCGGCAGCCCGGGCCAAGACTGTCACCGCGTCAATCCTCTGCTCCGCCGTCATATCCGGGGCATGGGCAATCAGGGCGAAAGCCTCCGTTTGGAGGGCGTCCCCAGTCAAGACGGCCAAGGTTTCGCCAAATTTCTTGTGACAGGTGGGCTTCCCCCGGCGGAAGTCATCGTTGTCCATACAGGGGAGGTCATCGTGGATCAGGGAATAGGTGTGGACCAGCTCCAGCGCACAGCCCAAGGGCACTGCCCGGTGCCAGTCGCCGCCGAAGAGCTGGGCAAAGGCACAGCTCAGTACCGGACGCAGACGCTTGCCCCCGGCCAAGAGACTGTAGCGCATAGCCTCCTGCAACTTACGATAGGGCGCTTTTGTGAGAAACAGCCCCTGCAAAAACTCCTCAATCTCTGTTAGATAGGTCTGGTAAGTCTCCTCGTACATGATCCTCTCCCCTTTCCCGCCTGCCGATTCCCAGCAGATTCTGTCTCTACTCCTGCACCGTCCCCGGTGAAGGGAACGGCTGTACCATCGCCCGCAGGGCCTCGTCAAACGCCGGCAAAACCCGGCGCAGACGCAGAAGCTTCCCATCCGTTCCCACAAAACAGTGGCGAGAGGTACCGGTGAGCACAGTCTCCCCATCGGAGCACCGGCGCATCTGGTAGGACACCACCAAATGGATCCCCCGGTACTCCAGCACCTCCGCGGTGATCTCCACCTCATCCCCGAAGGTGGTCGGGTGCTTATACTCGCAGTGCAGACCGATCACCGGGGACCCCACACCCAAGGACTCCAGCCGGTCATAGCCCCAGCCCATCTCCTCCAGCATAGCCACCCGGGCCTCCTCCATCCAGCGGATGTAGTTGGAGTGGTGTGTAATGCCCATCTTATCGGTCTCATAGTACTGTACCGTGTGGTGATAGGGTTTCATGGTGTCACTCCTCCCCGGCAAAGGGCAGCTCAACGGGGGCGCCCTCCGGGCCCTTCTGAAGCTTCACCACCTGCTGCTCCGCCTCACTGAGCATGGTATTGCACACGGCTACCAGCCCCGTCCCCTCCTGAAACAGGGACAGGGAGTCACTGAGGGGAGCATCCCCCTTCTCCAGCAGAGCCACAATCTCCTCCAAACGGGCGATATTCTCTTCAAAGGACTTCTTATTTTCACTCTTTTTCACAGCGTTCTTACCTCCTCTACCCGGCAGTCAATAGCGCCGTCCCCCATAGTAACTGTAAGCTTGTCCCCTGCTGATATATCAGCGGCGGAGCGGAGGACGCTGCCGTCCTCCCGCTGGGGTATGGCGTAGCCTCGGCCCAGCACCGCCAAGGGACTCATGGCGTCCAAGGCGGCAGAGAGAGCTCCCAGTCGGCGTTTGGGCTCGCTCAAAATCGTCCCGCCCCGATCCGCCAAAGCCCGCTGAACGTAGTCCAAGATCATCCGCTTCTCCTGCAAAAAGGCCATGGGATCCCGCAGGACCCGTTTCTCTGACAGAGCAGTAAGCCGGGTGCGGAGGAGTCCCAGACGCCGTTCCTCCTCCTGCACCATACGCCCTTGAAGGGAGAGCAGACGCTCTCTCAGCTCCTCCTGATCCGGCACGGCGATCTCCGCCGCGTGGGAAGGGGTAGCCGCCCGGATATCCGCCACGAAGTCGGCAATGGTCACATCCGGCTCGTGGCCCACAGCGGAGATGATGGGGATTTCGGACCCATAGATGGCCCGGGCTACCCGCTCGTCGTTGAAGGCCCACAAATCCTCAATGGACCCGCCTCCCCGACCGGTGATGATCACATCCCCCACTTGGTACCGGTTGGCGTAACGGATGGCTCCCACGATCTCCGGCGGGGCCTCCGGCCCTTGGACCCGGACAGGGAGCAGCAGCACCTTAGCCAAGGGGTAGCGCCGGCGGAGAATGCGGATCATATCGTGAACAGCGGCACCGGCGGCGCTGGTGATAATGGCGATGCGCTGGGGGTACTTCGGCAGGGGCTTCTTGTGGGCACTGTCGAAAAGGCCCTCTTGGTATAGCTTCTCCTTGAGCTGCTCGAAGGCAATGTGCAGATCCCCCACCCCGTCGGCGGTGAGATCACTGCAATAGAGCTGGTAGACCCCGTCCCGGGGAAACACCGTGATCCGGCCGAAGGCGATGACCTTCATGCCGTTCTCCGGCCGAAAGCGCAGGCGGAGGGCCTGCCCCTTGAACATGACGCAACGGATGGCCCCCTCCGCGTCTTTCAGTGTGAAGTAGTGGTGGCCGGAGGGATAGAGCTTGTAGTTGGAGATCTCCCCCCGGAGGAAGATCTCCCCCAACTGGGGTTCCCCGTCCAGCATGGACTTGATCAGCTGGTTTACCTCCGATACGGAATAGATATGCCGCTCCATAAAGCCTGTCCCCCCTCTTGATACCCTAAGAAAAAAGAGCGCACAACGTACGCTCCGCAACTCCCGAACCACTCGCAGAGTTTGCGCCGACTGTGTCAATACAATCGTACTGCTTTTACCCAGTACGACCCCGCCAGCACAGCTGTCGGGGTCTGCGCTGAAAATGTGCCGGCGGCACATTTTCTCAACACTGCGGCAAGCCGCGCTGGGCTCGGTCCCCTCTCCGCTTAGAAAGGCGGTGCCTTCTCTAAGTGGATTTGATTTCTTCCTTGGCGAAGGTGCCAAGAAGTCCGTTGACGAACTTGACCACCTCGTCGCTCTCGTACTTCTTGCACAGCTCCACCGCCTCGTTGATCGCCACGCCGGTGGGGATATCCTCCATGTAGAGCATCTCATACATGGCCACCCGCATGATGGCTGTGGCCACCAAGGGCATTCGGGCGAAGCGCCAGCCCTTGGCGTACTTCTCAATATAGCTGTCCAGCTCGAAGGCGTGCTGGTCCACCCCCGTGACCAAGCGGGTGATATACTCCCGCTGCTTGCCCTTGGGCGTCTCTTGGTACACCTCATCCTCACCAGCCAAGGAGGCAAAATTCTCCGCCGACAGGTGGCGCTCCAGCACCTCCTCCACCGGCACACCGGCGAAGCTGAGCTCGTAGGACAGATGGACGGCAATCTCTCTGGCAGTGCTTCTGACCATACCTCTTACCTATGTTTCCTTTATCTTTTGTCGTCTCCCCGCAGAATGGTCACTTGGCAAAGCTGACGCCGCCCACATGCACGTTGACCTCCTGCACGCCAAAGCCGGCCATGGCCTCCATGGAGGAGACCACCGCGTTCTGTACCTTCTCGGCCACCTCGGGGATGGGCTGGCCATAGTTGACCATCAGGTAGATATCCACCACGGTCTTCTCCTCGCCGATGGTGATCTTCACCCCCCGGGAGGCCCCCTTCTTACCGGCGTTCATCAGCCCGGCCACCCCGTCGATCTCAGCGGCGGCGGAGGCGGCAATGGCACTGAGTACCTCCTCGGAGATATGGATGGCGCCCATCTCCTCGGGATGGACCACGTAATCCTTGCTGCTCTCATTCATAGCGGCAACGCTCCTTTTTCATGAAATCGGCATCCCCCGGCCCTCGGAGGATTTTACCCGTCAATTTTTTGGTAGTATACCATACCTGCCGGAAAATAGCAAGGGAAGGACGGAAGAAATCAAAGAAAATGAATTTCTCCCGCCCATCCCTTCCCCGGCACGTATATCGGAAAATACTCCATGGATCGCGCTGAATGTAGACCCCTTAGGGAAAAGGTCCACTCCCCGTCCCCTCAAAAAGCTCCCGCATTTCTCGTATTACTCCGCCTCCAATATTGTGATTTGTCCAGCGGTATAATCGGTCTCATTGAGCACAATGTCCGTAATCCGGGCCACATCGGCGGCCTCCAGCCCCGCCTCGCCTGCGGGGGAGACGACCACACTGATGCTGCCGTCCCCCATAAAGGCTACACACTGGGGGTAGCCCTTGGCGGTAACCAAATTCTCAATCTGGGCCTCGGCCACGGCGTAGCCGGCCAGCACTTGGATGGCGGCTGCGGCCTCGTTGGCCACCTCCTTGTCGGCACTCTCGCTCTCCGCCGCCTCTCGGAGCAGTGCGATGGCGTTGTCGCGGGCCTGCTGACGGGTGAGACGGGCGGTGGCGAAGTAGTCGCCGGATGTACTGGCGCTGTCGCCCTCGGTGTTTATGTTCTCCCCTTCTGTCTCCGTCTCACCGCCGTTGTCACCATTGACTAAGGTAGACTGCCCCAGCACCTTCCCGGACTGGTCCGCCGCCGGGTCGGCCACGCTGCTGGCGTACTTCCAGTTGAGGTACACCGCCCCGCAGACGAACAACAGTACGGTGGCCGCTACGATATTCCGCTTCCAAATCTGTTTCATTGCTGCTTCCTCCCTATGATTGCCATTTCACCACTGAAATCTTATCGGAACCGAGGCCCGTCAGCGCGGACACCGCCTCGATAACCGCCAATCGGACCGCCGGGTCTCCCCCGCCCTGACACACCACCAGCGCCCCACGGAACTGAGGGTAGGTCTCGTGGAGGACCACCACGCTCTCACCGCTGCCGCTCTTGGAAACCACCACGGTGGAGGCGCTGCGGCTGTAATCCTCCGGCGCGGCAGGCGCACCGCTGTAGTTGAGGCTGGCATCCTGCGCCAAGGCCTTGGAGCTCCCTTGGTCCAGCGTCAGCATCAGCCGCAGCTCCCCCACGCCCTGCATCTTGCTCAGAATGTCCTCCATCTCCTGCTGGAGCTGCAGGATCTCCTGCCGCTCCGATGCCGGCACCGCCGCCGGGGTCTCAATCCCCGGCTCCGCCCGGTCCTTGGAGGGCCACGCCAAGCACACGATCCCGGCCAGCAGGACAATCATCACATACTTATATTTTGACAGCAGCGCCAGCACCCCCGGCGCCGCCCGCTTCCCCTCTACTTCTCTTGCCATACTTGGTTCTCCTCCCCGATTTTCAGCTCCCTCTCCAGCCACTGGCTTAGCCCGGCGTGGTAGGGAATGGTCATCTCCACGGCCTTGGGCAATGGCACACCGTCCTCTACGCCCACCGCCACGGTAACGCCGCAGGGGACGCCTAACTCCTCCGCCTTGTCCGATATATATGCGGCTGCCTCCTCGGCTATGAGCGCGGAGAGTGTCTCCTCCTGCCTCTTCTCAAAATTTTCCTCCAAAGCCGCCGTCTCCTCCGCATACTGGGAGAAGGAGAAGGACGGCACCTCCCCCACAAGGCCCAGCAGGGGCCGGACCATCACCAAAATCAGCAATACCCCGCCGCTGAGGCGCAGCACCCGCCGCACCCCCTCCTGCGTCACCAACGTCTCCGCCAAAGAGAGGAGGAAGGAGGTCACCGTTACCCCTAAAAGCCACATACGCACCGCGTCCATCATGGAATCACCACCATCAGCGAGGAAATCAGGGAGATCAGCAGCAGCAGCGCGCAGCTGCCCACCGCCCCCAGCAACAGCCCAAAGGCCCCGCCCAGACCGTCAATCAGCTTCACCACATTCCGGGAACCCACCGTTCCAGCGGCCAGCGCCGCCGCCTTGTAGAGAAGATACTGCACCGCGATCTGCAAAAAGGGCAGCACGCAGGCGGCCAGCACCACCAGCACGCCAAAGACACCAATGGTGTTCTTCAGCACCCCCGCCCCAGCCATCACCGTGTCCGCCGCGCCGGAGACGATATTCCCTACCACCGGCACCGCCGCGGCAATGGCTTTTTTTACCACCTTCGCCGCCGCGCCGTCCGCCGTACCGCTCACCGCCCCGGCAATGGAGAGGTAGAGAGTAAAGACCATTACAATGCCGCTGAGCGTCCAAGTAACCACCTTTTTGATGGCCTCAGCCACCGCGTCCAGCCGTCCATCCCGGAGCATACTGCCGGCGCACAGAGCCGCTATGTACAGCTGAATCAGCGGCAGTACCAAGCGGTCGATGGCGGTGAGGAGGATATCGCAGAAGAACATGGTGGCCATCTGCCGCACTGCCGCGCTGCCCACCAGCCCCATGGAGGCGGTGGCCGCGGCGATGGTGGGCAAAAGCACCTTGGAGAACTGATCCAGCTCCAGTACCGTCCTTTGCCCCAGCCCCATCAGGTGGGTAAAGTCGCCTGCCGCCACCATAGCCACCGCCGCCGCAGCCGCCAAGTCCAGACAGGAGAAGCCCTCCCGGCCCTTTACCCCCGCCAGCATCGTTTCTGCCAAGCCGCAGAGCACTACCACAAGCAGCAGCGACACCACCCCTTTCAGCCCCTTCCGCAGGAGCTGGAGGAAGCTGTCTTGGATCAAAGCCACCAGATTCCGGCTTCCCTGCTCCCAGCCCTCCGCCGCGCCGATCTCCGCCGCCGAGGGTGGGACACTGTTCAAAAGCTCCCCTGGCAGCTCCACGGCCCAAGCCTGTCCCATACAGAGCCACACCAGAAGAAGCATACAAATCCCCCGCCTCATCCCCATCCCCCCAGCTGTGTCAAAATCCCCAAGGCTTGGGAGAACAGGGGCTCCGCGGTCAAAAGGGCGCAGAACACACCGGCCATGTCCACCAAGGAGGCCAAGGCCCCCTGTCCGCTGTCCTTGCACACGTCGGCACCCAGCCGGGTCACCAAGGAGATGGCGATGATCTTCAAAATCGGCGCAAACAGCGCCCCGTCCAGCCCGGACTGCTGCCAGACAGCGGCAAAGATGGCTTGGACCTCCTCATAGAAGGAGAGGGCGAAGAGCATCACCACTGTCACCGCCCCCAGCGTCAGAAGCAGCGCCAGCTCCGGCGTATCCCTTTGCAGCAGCAGCGCCGTTAGGGACACCACAATACAGATCACAGCGGTCTTAGCTATCAGTTCCATAAGCGTATCATAACTTCCCGTAAAATTTTGGTCTTTCCCGTCAGTTTCCCTTCAGCCGCAAAGAGTCCGGCGAAGCAGGTTTCAACCGAGGATTAAAACTGAAACAAGGTTTTGATCAGCGAAAACAGATTGCTGATCTCCTGTACCAGAATCATCAACACCACCACAAGCCCGGCCAAGGTGGTCATTAACGCCTGCTCCTCCCGTCCCGAGCGGATCAGCAGTTGATTCAGCACCGCCACAATGATGCCAATAGCCGCAATCTTAAATATCAGATCAATATCCATATCACAGCAGTACCACAATCACCAGCAGCGCGCCGGAGAGGCACAGCGCTGTCACCAGCCGTCCCCGCTCCCCCTGCTGCCGCCGTCCCTCTTGAACGGCGTGGTACACTTCCTCCCTTGTCAAATGTAGCAGATCTTCCCTCTCCCCCGCCGTCAGGGCCAGTGCCGCCGGGGCCAGCAGAGTCCCATAGGGCTCAGGCAGCAGTGCCAGTGCCGCCTTCCACACCGCTCCAAAGGGCCGCCGCGCCTGAAGCCCCGCCTCCACCGCACCCCAGAAGGAGGCCGTGAGCACCGCCTCCTCCCGACACCGCGCCACCAGCTCCGGCAGGGGCCGTCGCAGCCGATAAATCCCTTGATGCAGCCGATCCAGCGCCCGACAGAGCTCCTCCCCCGCCGCAATCCCCTCCCCCTGCCGCCGCAGCAGCGCCCGCCGCAGCACCAGCGCAGAGAGGAGGAGAAAAAAAGCGCCAATAAGCTTCATGAAACCACCCTTTCTTCAATCAGGAGTTAGGAATGAACGCAAAAGAACGGCACAAAAGGCGGGATAAAGCAAACAAGTCACACTGACAAAGCGGCGGGCTATGCTCTCATAAATTCCTCATTCCTAATTCGCTTCCACTCGATACCTTCTCCCACCCTCCGCCCGCTCAATAGTGACAGTCCGCTGAAAGATACCCAGCTCCATCATGGAGGATAGGAGCGGGCGGCGGAGGAGGTCGTCAGGGGTACGGGCATGGACGGTGGCCAGAAGGGCCGTTCCTGTGTGGGAAGCCCGCTCCATCGCCTCTACGTCTGCGGGAAGGGCCACCTCGTCCACGGCAATGACCTGCGGGTTCATAGCTCGCAGCAGGGCCGGGATGGCCAAGGCCTTGGGGCAGGCATCCATTACATCGGTGTGGCGGCCCACTTGGAGCTGAGGTATGCCTTGGTACATGGCCGCGATCTCCCCCCGCTCATCGGCTAAGGCCACCCTCAGGCCTATGCAGTCGGAGAACAGGCGGATCAGGTCCCGCAGGAGGGTGGTTTTGCCCTCCCCCGGCGGTCCTAAGATCAGGGTGCTGCAGGGCCGGCCGTCCTCCGTCAGCTGCTTCAGCAGGGGCAGAGCCACCCCGATCTGCTCCCGGGGAATTCGGATGGAGAGAGAGGAGAAGGCGGTGAGCGTCCGTACCTCCCCGTCCTCCACCACCGCACTGCCGCACAGGCCCACCCGGAAGCCCCCCCTTGCGGTGAGGTAGCCCTGACGCAGGGTTTCGGCAGCGGTATAGCGGGAGTAGCCTGTCACCACATCCAACACCTGCTCCAAGTCCCACGGGGAGACAGCCCGGTTTCCCGCCGGACGCTCCCCCGAGGGCGTGGCGCAGGTGAGTGGGGAGCCTGTCCGCAGCCTGAGCTCCTCCGCTGTCCCCTGTACCGGCGGCGGCAGGGCCAGCGCATCGGCGCGCAGCCCCTCCGGCAGCAGCGCGCAGGCCTCCCGGTAGCGGCTAACGGCATAAGTGTCCATGGTCATGCCCCCTTGTCCATTTGTTCTGCTCCTACTCTATGAGGGGTTGTCCGGCAGTATGACGGGTTTTCTGAGAAGATGCTCTTATCTATCGGTACAACTTCTTAGAGGGGACGCCGCACAGCATTCTGTACGGCGTCCCCTCTATCATTTCTGTCCCTTGATCACTTGGTTCATCTCCAGAACAGCGGCCTCGATGGCCGCATCCACGGCGGCGTCATTGATATCGAAGCCCTTGGACTGCAAAAAAGACTGTACGTAGGACTTCCGCCCCGGGCCATCGGTCTGCTTCTGGATCTGCTCCGCGGCCTTGACGGCTATGTTGACCCAACGCAGCAGCTCCTCCCGCTCTTTCTCCGTGGTGTGCCGGCGGAGCCAAGGAATGACATAGTAAGCGACCAGCGCCGCCACCAGCGCAATGACAGCGTTGATGATGGGGGTAAGATCAATCATAGATACCTCACACTCTCCTGACCCGGCAGGCCCTGCCCTGTTGCACTATATGCTTGCTGTCGGAAATTTGACAAAGCGGGCGGTATCTGCTTGATGTCCCATCAACGAGAATTTGTACTGCCGTCATGAGAGAAGAAAAAGATGAATATAGAATTTTACACTGTCACGGAAAGGATATTGCAGTCATTTCCAGTGGCAAAACCATGATTACAGACGTACAATCCGCCTTGATCTGGCTATGACAAGTACGAGACTGGAGCCGCCCGGCTGGTCTTGAGCAAGGAGCTGTTTGACGAGGCGTTCTTCATTCTCAGCACCGGCTTGGCCAAGAAAATCCTTCAGAAGTGGATCACCTGCCACATCAAGGCCGCCATCTACGGCGACTTCTCCCGCTGCGCCAGCAAGCCCCTTGCGCGGTTTTATTACTTCCGAACTGAAAGGTCGGAAGTAATATGTGCCATGTTTTGCGGTTG
>CANPBB010000089.1 GCA_947572235.1 uncultured Clostridia bacterium | reverse complement strand
GCAGCGGATCACCGCCATGGTGGACGAAAAGATTGCCGCGGCAGAGCAGCGGATCACCGCCATGGTGGACGAAAAGATTGCCGCGGCAGAGCAGCGGATCACCAAGAACTCTGTGGCGATGATGGAGGCCTACTTCAACCCCAAGTTCAACCTCTTGGCCGAGGGACAGCAGGCCATCCGGGAGAAGGTGGAGGGTCTGGAGGAGCTTCGCACACTGTCGGACCGGGTGGATGTTTTGGAGGTTGTGGTGCAGACCCACTCCAGAGAGATTGCCAATCTGAAAAAAGCACAGTAAAAAGCGGCGCCGGATACCGGTGCCGCTTTTTCCGCTCCTCCGCCCTACTCCCCTGCGCTGTCCCGCCGCTCCGCCCCCCGCCGGAGGAGGGCGCCGATTCCCATGCCCGCCGCCGCGCAGAGGATGCCGGGGAGCATGGCGGTCAGCTCCGGCCAATGGCGGTTCCCGCTGTGGAGCGTGTTGGCGAGGGAGAAGGTGGCGTAGGGAGCCAGCATATACATGGCCCCGAAAAACAGCAGCATCAGCCACCGCGTCTCCGCATAGGCCCGATCCCGGCCCACCCACACCGACAGCACCAGCGTGGCCGCCGGCAGGATCAGGCAGAGCACCAGCAGCGAGTAGCCCGTGGCATCAATGGAGCCCCCCAGCCAGCGGGTCACCCAGAAGCTGAGCAGGCACAGGGCCCAGACGGCTAAGTACACCGCCAGAAGCATCAGCTTGGATAGCTTCTGCCGCTGCCGCACCGTGTCGGTGCTCTCCCGCAAGTGGTCAATCATATGTCGGTCCTCCTTCACCAGCCCGTCGAGGCTCAGGCCGTAGAGATCACTGAGGGCGATCAAACTCATAATGTCCGGGTAGGACCGCTCGTTCTCCCAGTTGGAGATGGTCTGACGGCTGAGGCGCAGCCGCTCCGCCAGCTCCTCCTGTGTCAGGCCCCGCCGCTGCCGGGCCTCCCGCAGCTTCTGTCCGATCTCCATGGCGCACCTCCTCTGTGCCCCCCACTGTACCAAAGGAAGGGGTGATTGTCTATCCAATCCATTTTACATCGCCTTGGCGGGGATGTCAAAATACTTTTCCATCCCCCTGATGACGCAGAAAGGCGGAGCGTGTTGTCCACGCTCCGCCCTATCGGTCGCTGGGGTACCAGTCGTCTGAGTAGATCAGATCATCCACATCACCGCAGGGCTCCTTGGGGTCCATAGCAAGCCTCCTTTCCGCATTTTTGCACTACCCGATATTCTATGCGGGGAGACGCGGAAAGTTGCACAGAGATGTAAAACTTCTTTCGCCAAAATCTGCCCAGCGGCCTGCGGCGGCGGTCTGCCCTGCCGCCAAGAACAACCCGACGTAAAATAGGGAATATAGTCGAATCTCCAGCAAATGCCTGCGGTGCAGCGTTTTTGTGCGGCAGCCCTTCCCATGCCCCACAGAGAACCAGACCGTCTGCGCCGGGGACAGACCGCAATAAACCCTGTAACCCACCTGATTGCAGGGTTTTTCCGCCGCCCCTCCCCGCCAATAGCCCCATAGACCGCCGGAGAATTGCCTCAGTGGTTCACTTCCCCGTTGGGATAGGGGCCGTAGAGGTCTGTCAGGACCCAGCCCCGCGCCGTCTCTTGGAGGGTGCAGAGAAACAGATCCCCGTTGGTGCAGGTGAGCTCCTCCCCAACGACGCGCTCCGCCTTCCCGGTGCGGAAGAGGGACATCTGGTCGTAGACCCACTTCAGCGCCTCCCCACGCTCCGCCCCCACCGGGGGACAGACGGCCTCGGCAACAGACAGGGGTGACCACTCACAGCCCTCCCTCTCCCGATAGGCAATGTGGAAGCTGGGGATACCCACACCCCCCAGAGCCTCCGGGAGGTGGGCGGAGAAGAAGGACCGCTGATCGAACCCGTCGGGGAGCAGGGAGAAGCAGACCCCGTACTCGTTGGCGGTGACATAGCAGCTGTGGACCTTCAGCCCCGTCATCCGATAGAGCTCCTCCAGCGCCAGATAGGCCCGCTGCCGATGGGTAATCCGGTGCGTCCCGGTGTAGATCACCTCATCCGGTTCCCTCCCATCGGAGAGAATCCCGGTCTCCTCCGTCACGAAGGTCAGAATGGTGTCCGCCACATCAATATAGTCCATAGCGGTGAAGTCCGTCACCGGCCGGCGCTCCAGCCGGCCGTTTTTCAAAATGTAGCGGGCCATCACCGCCTGCTGCTCGTCTGTGACCACAAAGCCGCCCTTCTCCGGTGCGAAGGCCAGCCCGGGCAGGTCCCCCAGATCGGCGGTGTACCGGTAGGCCCCGTCCTCCCCGGCGACGGTATCAATGACGCTGACATGGCAGGTGGGGCTGAAGTCCATCTCCGGATAGACGATCTCCAGCACCCCGTCCTCGTCCACGTCCGTCTCCGCCGCCCAGTCCGTGCCGCTGGTCAGCACCATCAGCGCCGGCGCCCCGCCGCTCCTGCGGGTGATATAGAAGCTGTCCCGGTCCCCCGGGGCGCCGGTGAGGTCCACCCGGAACCCCTCCCGCCCCAGCACGTTGGAAAAGGAGGTCACCACCGGCCCCTCCCCCTCCTCCGTACAGGGGACAGTCTCCACCATGCGGAAGGCGATCTCCCAGAGGTAGTCCCCATTGGAGTCGGGAATGGCATAGAGCAAATACAAATTGTATAACAGGCGATCTGAATTGCTGTTCGGATTTGCCCTCGACTCCGGCATAGGTTCCGCCCGGACAATCCGCAGATAGGTGGGAGCGCCCCCCTCCGGATCTTGGAAAACCCCCTCCCAGAGGGTATTCTCCACCAGCTCCTCCGCCTCATCCAGCATAGGCAGCATTCCCCGGTCATAGGTCCCATAGGGCCAGTCCCCGAAGTCGTAGTCGTGGTAGTCCTCCAGCTCCAGCGTCTCCGGGAAGGGATCTTTCGCATCCCCCTCCGGGAGAGGCGTGGCCGGCCTCGTCTCCGGGGGCAGCGGCTCCGCTCTGGGCGCGCGGGTGGACAGCGCCCACACGAGGGACGCCGCCAGCACCAGACACACCACCCCCAACACGCCGGCGGCAGTCCGCCATGGCCTCACGTTGTCCACAGGCCGCTCCGCCGCCGCCTGCGACTCGTCGATGGCCTCCCAAGTCTCAGCTGGGATCTCCAGCACCTCCGACAGCCGCGTCAGCTTCTCACGGGCGGGCCGGGACAGATCCATCTCCCACTTGCTCACCGCCTGCCGGCTGACGCCGAGGGCTTCGGCCAGCTGCTCCTGTGTCATGTGCATAGCCTCCCGGCCCCGCTTGATTTCCGCTCCATACGTCATAATGTGTCTCCTCCAAGGTGGTTTTGAACCGGACTCCTTGCTGTCAGGATAGCGGAACGGAGGAGGAAAATCAACCAACCGGGCGCAACTTTTGCCGGTTGCGAGGGATTTTTCAATTAGATGAGGAGTTAGGAGTGAGAGGAACTCGCCTGTGTCGGCTTGAATTCCAATTCGTCCCGCTCCGCTGGACACCTCAGCTCCCAACTTCTAATCCCCCAAAAAGACGAAAAAAGAAGAGACCGGTCCGCAGACCGGTCTCTTCTCCTGCGCTTAATCGCCAAAGGACGTGCTGGTATCCCGCGCCGTCTGAATCAGCGGGTGATCCACCGGGAGGAACTTGGTGCGGCTGGCGGCCTCGTCCAGGGGGACCTTCACGATCTCGTCGCCCACAACGCCCACCATGTAGCCGTACTCCCTGTTCATGATCATCCGCGCCGCGGCGGTGCCGAAGCGGGTGGCCAAAACGCGGTCATAGGGGCAGGCTGGGCCGCCCCGCTGATAGTGGCCGGGGACAGTAACCCGGGCCTCCTGCCCGGTGAGCCGCTCCAGCTGGGCAGCGATGTCATAGGAGATGGTGGAGTGGGGATTGGCATCCTTCTTCTTCCGCCGCTCCTCCTCCGAGAGGATCTTGTCGTCCTTGGAGATGGCCCCCTCGGCCACCGCCACGATGGAGAAGGTGCGGCCCTTGCGCTTACGCGCCTCGATGAGGGAGGCCACCTTTTCGATGTCATAGGGGATCTCCGGGATCAAAATCACGTCCGCGCCGCCGGCGATGCCCGCGGTGAGGGTGAGCCAGCCGGCGTCCCGGCCCATGACCTCCACCAGGAAGATCCGGCTGTGGGCCAAGGCGGTGGTGTGGATATAGTCGATAACACTGGTGGCGATGTCCGCGGCGGACTGGAAGCCAAAGGTCTGGTCGGTGCCGTAGATGTCGTTGTCGATGGTCTTGGGCAGGGTGATGACGTTCATCCCCGCGTCCTTGAGCAGCTTGGCGCTCTTCTGGGTGCCGTTGCCGCCCAAGATCACCAGACAGTCTAAATTCAGACGGTTGTAGGTATCCAGCATGGCGGGCATCATGTCGTTGCCGTCCTTGTCCACAATGGCCTTGCCGGGGATGTACTTCTGGCGGGAGGTGCCTAAGATGGTGCCGCCCTGAGCGATGATGCCGGAGAAGTCACTGGGCTCCATAAATTTGTAGTCCCGTTCCATCAGACCCCGGTAGCCGTCGTACATGCCGAAGATCTCGATGTTGTCCACATACTGGAACAAGGATTTACCCACGCCCCGGATGGCGGCGTTGAGCCCTTGGCAGTCACCGCCGCTGGTGACTAAGCCGATCCGCGTCTTTCTTTTCATGGCTGAAACTCCTTTTTTTCAAAAAAGTTGAGAAAAATTCTGTGGATCATTCCCGACCATAATAGCCTATCCGCCGAAAAAAATCAACGGTAAAAAAGAGATCACTTTTTACCCGCGGACGCTCATGGGAGGGTGTGCACCCGGGACGGGTCGTACCGGTCCTGCTGCTGCTGTTCCACGGCGGGATGGCCGCAGGCAATCAGGCAGAAGGGGGTCAGGTGCTCCGGCAGGGCGATAGCCTCCCGCACGGCGGCCATCCGCTCCTCCTGCGGGGCAATCCCGATCCAGACGGCCCCCAAGCCCAGCGCGTCGGCCATCAGGAGCAGATTCTCCGTGGCGGCGGCGCAGTCGATCTGAGCATAGAGGGGAATCCGGCAGGCGGTACGGGAGCAGACAACAAAGCCCAGCGGAGCGGTTCGGAGCATCTTGGCATAGGGGCTGCACGCAGACAGAACATCGAGAGTCTCCCGCTGCGTAGTGACATAGAACTCCCAAGGCTGCTGATTGCAGGCGGAGGGCGCCGCCATAGCCGCCCGGAGCATCTGCTCAATGTGCTCCGGCGCCACCGGCGCGTCGGTGTACTTGCGGACGCTGGTGCGATGAAAGATCTCTTTCATAAAGGCATTTCCTTTCTGCAAAAATTACCCAAATTTCCTATCACCTGTAATAAAAGAGGGGGTGTTTTCCTATTGTACCATGACCGCGGCAGATATAGCAAGGGAAATCCCCGCTTTCCCGTCCCCCTTGCGTGGCGCGCCGGCCCGGCGCGACGTCCCGCTTCAACAGCCTGTCCGCGGGGGCGCGCATTGCCCGCAAGGGGGTACACCGCATCCATAGGGTGGCAGAGCCGCCGGCAGCTGCGCTGTGTGCGCCCGCCCCTTTCCCTGCCTGCGTTAAAAACGGGAGCATCCGCACCCTGCGGATACTCCCGTCACTCATGTACACGCCGCCCAGCGGCTGGGGACGCTGCTGCACAGATGATCCCACTGACAGCAGCCGCAGATGGAGGTCCGCCTTCCGTCGGCGATAATCCGCTCCTGCACCAAGGCGGTGAATCTCTCAAAGGACAGCACCGTCCCCTCCTGAAGCCCGCAGAGCTGAAGCACCGCTTGGTCGTAGCGGGCGACCTGCTCCGGTTTGCGGCACATCCCCCCCTGATTCTCGGGGCAGGCGGCGCACACCTCGTCCACGCCGCAGTGCAGGCGCACCAGCCCGCCCTCCAGCAGCGCCGCCAGCACCTCGCCCATGTGCCGGGAGAAACCGCTGCTGTACCCCTCGCCTACGAAGTAGGCCATGCACAGCCCGTGGTGGGGCCGCAGGCGGATAGGCTCAGCGCACATAGGGCCGAAGTCTCGCGGTGATGGTCATGGCCAGCAGGATCTTCAGCAGATCCGGCACGACAAAGGGGAACACGCACCAGCCCAGCACCGTCGCCAGCCCCACCGGCCCATCGGTACGCATATAGAGGAGCATAAACCAAGCGGTACCGAAGGCGTAGCAGATCACCAGCCCCGCCAGCATGGATGCCAGCAGCACCCACGTCCTGCGGCCCAGCAGGCGCTCCATGGCCCACATGGCCAAGGCGGAGAAGATGAAGCCGATAATATACCCGCCGGTGTTGCTGAGCAGCACCCCGATGCCGCCGGAAAAGTTGGCGAACACCGGCAGACCAAAGGCACCGAGGAGCACATATACTGCCACAGCCGCCGTACCCAGCTTCCCGCCCAGAAGCCCCACCGATAGGAATACCCCCAGCGTCTGCAGCGTAAAGGGCACCGCCGTAGGGACCGCAATCCAAGAGCAGACCGCCATCAGCGCCGCGAATACGCCCACATAACACATTGCGCGCACATTGACCGTCCTTGTCGCGTCCATATGTACCATCTCCTTTTTTGAAAACTGTAAGCACTGTACCACATGCCGGCCCAATTGTCAACCTGAAAATTAAATATGGTTTACAGCCGGAATGCCAAAATTGCGGATTTCTCTTGCAAACCCACAAAAACCGTGGTATATTAGTACAGTTTCCACCCTGCGGCAGCCCCCACGGCGGGACTGCCGACATCCTTTTGGAGGAACCCTCATGTCTGACTATCGCTCTGAGATTCAGCGCCGCCGGACTTTTGCGATCATCTCCCACCCCGACGCCGGCAAGACCACCCTGACGGAAAAATTCCTGCTCTACGGCGGGGCCATCGCGCAGGCCGGCGAGGTCAAGGGCAAGCGGGCCCGAGCCGCCACCTCCGACTGGATGGAGATTGAAAAGCAGCGCGGCATCTCCGTCACCTCCTCGGTGATGCAGTTCCAGCACAACGGCTTCTGCGTCAATATTCTGGATACCCCCGGCCACCAGGATTTCTCCGAGGACACCTACCGCACCCTCATGGCCGCGGACAGCGCCGTGATGGTCATCGACGGGGCCAAGGGCGTGGAGCCCCAGACCCGGAAACTGTTTAAGGTGTGCGCCCTGCGCCATATTCCTATATTCACGTTTATCAATAAGATGGACCGGGAGACCCGCGACCCGCTGGAGCTCTGCGAGGAGGTGGAGCGGGAGCTGGGGATTGACACCTACCCGGTAAACTGGCCCATCGGCTGCGGCAAGGAGTTCCAAGGGGTCTACGACCGGGAGGGGGGCCGCATCCTGTTCTTCACCGGCGAGGGACGCGGCAGGAAGGCGGCCGTCACCCAGGCGGCGCTGGAGGACCCGGCGCTGGAGGAGATGATCGGCGGTAGGCGGGCGGAGGCCCTGCGGGAGGAGGTGGAGCTCTTAGGTGCGGGCCGGGAGTTCGACTTGGAGGCTGTCCGCCAAGGGGAGCTGAGCCCGGTGTTTTTCGGCTCGGCCCTGACCAACTTCGGCGTGGAGCCCTTTTTGGAGGCCTTCCTCCGCATGACCACGCCGCCGCGAAGCCGCACGGCGGACTGCGGGGAGATCGACGCTTTCGACCAGAACTTCTCCGCCTTTGTCTTTAAGATCCAAGCCAACATGAACAAGGCCCACCGGGACCGGCTGGCCTTCATGCGGATCTGTTCGGGAAAGTTCGAGCGGGAGACGGAGTACTGCCACGTCCAGAGCGGCAAGAAGATGCGCCTGAGCCAGCCCCAGCAGATGATGGCCGCGGAGCGGGAGATCATCGACGAGGCCTACGCCGGGGACATCATCGGCGTGTTCGACCCGGGACTGTTCTCCATCGGGGACACAGTGACGGCGGCGGGGAAAAAATTCCGTTTCTCCGGCATCCCCACCTTTGAGCCGGAGCACTTCATGCGGGTGAGCCCCAAGGACACCATGAAGCGCAAGCAGTTCATGAAGGGCACCGAGCAGATCGCCCAGGAGGGCGCCATCCAGATCTTCAAGATTCCCGAGGCGGGCCTGGAGGAGGTCATCGTGGGCGTGGTGGGCACGCTGCAATTTGACGTGTTCCTCTACCGGATGAAGAGCGAGTACGGCGTGGAGCTGTACACCGCCGGCCTCCCCTACGAGCATCTGCGCTTGGTGACGGCCTGCCCCTGCCCGCCCAAGGACCTGGTGCTCTGCACCGGCGCGGCGCTGCTGGAGGATTTTAAGGGCCGGACCTTGGTAGCCTTCGGCGGCGAGTGGGCGGCGGACTTCCTCCGCAAGCACAACCCCGGCTTGGAGCTGTCAGAATCCTTCGGCGTATAGGCGGCAAACCCCACAACAAAGACAAGGGCACGACGTTCTTTTGAACGCCGTGCCCTTATTTCCATTAGTCCCCAATAATCTCCCAGCAAGCAAAACCCAGAGGAATTGGCGGTACACGTGAAAACCATAGAGCGGGATCAGATGCCACAACGCCGTCAGAGCATAACCACTCGCAGTCAACGATTTCTTCCGGCACGTCAGCGTCCAGGTCCGTACATACCACAATAGACTCCCCCGCCAGCCGCAAAACCTCCGCCCCGCCATCTGTGTCCGCACATCCAAGGCAAAGCGACCGGTCAAGCCCAGTATTCAAGCGGGCCTGCAGCCTCCTGGCAGTCACTCCCACCCGACAAATCCTATTATATGGTGCTGTATTTTCTATGCTTTCATAGGTATAACATTCGCAAATTTGTTAATATTTCACCTGCTATTTTGGCCGCTAAATTTCTTAGTATCAAAAAGGTATTCAGGAATAGAAAACATCCCGATAAATTTGAATTTGATTCGATTAGTAATCACTGCACTATTTATCGTTGATTTTCAGTTCAAGTATATCTGGACGCGCATAATGTCCAACCACGTCATGCTCCATTTTGCAGGAGATAGGCAAGCTCATGTCAAGTTCTGCGTAGATGATGCTTTCTTTATCCCAGACTGGTTCTGTCAAATAATGTCCATACGGGTCGATGATACAGCTTCCTCCTCTGCAAACAAATTCTGGAAGCTGTGATACTATATCTCTCTCATATAGGTCAGAAGGATATGAGTTGCGTCTGATAATCATATCAGCGTTAACAAAGTAGCATTTGCCTTCTATTGCAATGTGCTGAATAGTAGCCTGCCACTCTGGATTGTCATTGGTATTTGGTGAAATGTAAATCGTGATACCTTTTTGATAAAGAGCCACACGAGCAAGCGGCATATAACTTTCCCAACAAATCAGACTGCCAATCGGTCCCCATGGCGTTGTTGTAACAGGGAAGTATCCCTCATTAGCATCCCCCCACACAACACGTTCGGAGCCTGTCGGTTTTAATTTTCTGTGTACCTTATACGATCCATCCGGCTCAAAAATGACATTACTATTATAAAGTGTTCCATTAATGGCATCCCTCTCGGAAAAGCCAAGGCTGATATATGCTCCCGTTTCCTTAGCGGCCTCTGCAAGCTGCTGAAACTCCGTTTCTCCGGCAACAACAGAGGCATCGTAATATCGTTTCCAGTCCTTCCGCCCTTCCTCGCTTCGTTTCCCCATACTGAAGCCAAAATTCATCCCAACAGGGTATCCAGGAATAAAGAGTTCGGGAAAAACGATTATATCTGGCTTTTGTATTGCGGCCTCGTGAATACATTGAAGAGCCTTTTTAAGTGATGCGCTTTTATCAAACATTACAGGTTCTGCTTGTACCAATGCGATTTTACAAATGTTTTTTATGTCTTTCATGTTAATAGCGTTACTCCTCCTTAAATTCCAAGTTGTCACTCTGCAATTTCGTAACCTGAGTGTTTAAGAATATCCAATGCCTTTTGATAATTTTCCTTTTTTATCAAAACATAGTCCGTATTATAGGTTGAAATTGCAAAAAATCGAAATACGGTTTTTTGCCAAAATCTCTGCGATCTTAGATAGTATTCCAATCAAAGAAAAATCCAAAATCCCTTGAATACGAAAACCTTTCCATCCATCATCACGTTGAATAACATTGAGCGGAACATCGCTGGTAATACATACCAAGGAGTTTTCTTCATCTGTTTTCTCGATGAAGCTATATTCTGCATTTATGTTTACAAGTGAATAATCCATCACTTTGCATACTGAAAAATCTTGATGGAGCTTTTTTATTTCTATAATGTTGTCCCCCATAAATTCCGGATTTATCGCTTGCATTATAACAGCAAAAGCACCCGCTGACAAGTACAAAACGGGAGGGCACCCCGTAAAGCGCCCTCCTGTTGTTATTTCGGACTGCAAAATGGAAATTATTCCCACTCGACAAATCCTATTATATTGGGCTGTATTTTCCATGCTTTCACAGGTACAACATTCGCAAATTTGTTAACATTTCACCTGTTATTTTTGGCCGCCATTTTTCTTAGTATCAAAATAGTATCACAAAAGGCGGGGAAATGCAACTGCATTCTCCGCCTTTTCCAGAGCGTTCATCA
>CANPBB010000088.1 GCA_947572235.1 uncultured Clostridia bacterium | reverse complement strand
CCCAAGAGGAAGGCCAGAAGGATCATGCCGTCCAAGCCCATGGCTCGGCCTAGCGGGTCGAGGAGACGGGCGCCGGCGGAGAGGAGAGAGGCGTCGCCGGCGGGGAGATTGGCCAGCAGCCAGATCAGAAGACCCGCCGGGGCCGCCACCATCACCGCCCGGCCTAAGACGAAGAGCGTCCGATCCAGTACGGAGCGGAGGATCACTTGACCCACCCGCGGCATTCGGTAGGGAGGCAGCTCCAAGGAGAAGGAGGAGGGGGTGCCCTTGAGCACCGTGCGGGAGAGGAGGCGGGAGGCTAAGAGGGTCATGGCCACCGCCAAGACGATAGCCGCCAAAAGCATCGCTGCGGAGAGCAGGGAACCGGTGAGGCCGCTGCCGGTGACAAAGAACATGGTGATGAGGGCAATCAGTGTGGGAAAGCGGCCGTTGCAGGGGACAAAGCTGTTGGTGAGGATGGCGATCAGCCGCTCCCGGGGGCTGTCGATAATGCGGCAGCCCATGACGCCGCAGGCGTTGCAGCCAAAGCCCATGCACATGGTGAGGCTCTGCCGGCCGCAGGCGCCGGCGCATTTGAAGTGGTGGTCTAAATTGAAGGCCACCCTGGGCAGGTATCCCGCGTCCTCCAGCAGGGTGAACAGCGGGAAGAAGATCGCCATAGGCGGCAGCATCACCGACACCACCCAAGCCACTGTGCGGTAGACACCGTCGATAAGGGCGCTCTGAAGCGGGGGCGGCAGATGTATGTAGGCGAGGGCGCTTCGCAGCGGCTCCTGAAGGGAGAACAGCAGGCGGGAGAGCAGCTCCGAGGGGACATTGGCCCCGGTGATGGTCAGCCAGAACACCGCGCCGAGCAGCAGCAGCATCACCGGGATGCCTGTGGCCTTCGAGGTGAAGAGCCGGTCCAGACGGCGGTCCCGCTGGTGGGCGTCCTCCGGGGTGCGCACCGCCGCTGCGGCCAGCTCCTTGGCTCGGGTCAGGAGCGCCCCGGCAATGGCGTCCTGCCGCTGGTCGGCGCACAGCCCCTCCGTGTCCGGATAGGACACGATGGACGGCGGCGGGGGCAGCGGGGTGTGGACGGCCTGCCGCACCGCGGCGCGGAGGGTATCCAGCCCCCGGCCGCCCCCCGCCGCCGTCCCGATGACCGGGATGCCCAAGGCGTCCTGAAGGGCCGTCAGGTCCACGGCAATCCCCTTCTTCTCCGCCTCATCCAGCAGATTGACGCACAAAATCACCGGATGGGTGCACTCCATCACTTGGAGCGTCAGGTTGAGGTTTCGCTCTAAGCAGGTGGCGTCGGCCACCACCACGGTGGCGTCGGCCTCGCCGGAGCGGATGTAGTCCCGGGCGATCTCCTCCTCCGCGCTGTCGGCCAGAAGGGAGTAGGTGCCGGGCAGGTCCACCAAGGTGTACGTCTCGCCGCCGTAGGTGAAGGTGCCTCGGGCGGTGGCCACGGTTTTGCCCGGCCAGTTGCCTGTGTGCTGATGCAGGTTGGTCAGTGCGTTGAATACGGTGGACTTGCCCACGTTGGGGTTCCCCGCCAGCGCAATGGTGTAGCTCGCCAAATTGGATAACCTCACTTTCTTCATACGATGTGGTGTCTCCTCCATAAGGGGCTATGAAGTGACTATATGCTTCGCATACATAGGTAAAGCCAAACAGTGCGGAGCACTGTCAGACCAGTGTGATCTGCTTCGCGTCCTCCCGGCGCAGGGCGATGACCGCGCCTTGGACGGCGTAGGCCACCGGATCACCCCAAGGGCTCTCCTGCAGGGCGCGGACCGTGGAACCGGGCGCAAAGCCTAAGTCCAGCAGGCGGCGGCGCTTATTGCCGGTGAGGGTGAGGGACGCCACAGTGGCGTTGGCCCCCACCGGGAGCTGGTCAAGGGTAGACATGAGGGTTTTCTTCCCCCTTTCCTTTTGTATGGGAAGAGCGGCGGGCTCTCCCTGTTGATAGGATATGTTTTTAAGGAGTGCAGGGTGCCCCGCTGGGCGCCGGCCCCTCCCCCATCAGCCGCCGTGTCCCTGCGGAGACACCGCTGTGGGGCCGCATTCCTCCACGGGGCGGTCAATAAGCAGTTCGCTTTTGGTATGGGGTGTGGTATAATCAGCAAAAGGCGCCGGCCTTTTTACCGGCGGGAGATGGAAAGGAGCGGCACGGTATGCGGTATCGGGAGGAAGTGAGGGATCTGTTCTCGGTCCCGGAGGAGTACGGTCTGGTCCACTGCATCAGCGCGGATTTTGCCATGGGGAAGGGCATTGTGGTGGAGTTCAACCGGCGCTTTGACATGAAACGCCGGCTGCAACGGGGATATCCCGACTATCTGGACCGCTACCGGGCGCTGGAAAGCGGCGGGGACTGCATTCTGGAGGGGCGGGTGTTCAATTTGATTACCAAGGAGCGGTATTTTCACAAGCCCACCATTGGCACCATGCGGGCCGCCTTGGAGCGGATGCGGGAGATCTGTTGGGATGCGGGGGTTCTGCATCTTGCCATGCCCATGATCGGCGCGGGACTGGACCGGCTGCCTTGGGAGGAGGTCTCGGCCCAGATCAAAAGCGTATTTGGGGAGACGGATATGGACATCTTGGTCTGTAGGCTGAAATAACGTGCAAAAAAGCAGGACAGCGATCCTTCGCCGTCCTGCTTTCATGTGTATACGCAGTATGTACACTCAATTATTCCCGCGCAGATGGGACAGGATGCCGTTAGCGATGCCTTGGGCAATGCGCTGCTGGTACGCCTCGCTGCGCAGAAGGGCCAGCTCCGCCGGGGTGCTCATGAAGCCGCACTCCACCAGCGCGGCGGGCATGGCGGCGGTGCGCAGCACCGCCAAGTCCGGGCGCTCCTCTACGCCCATGTCCGGCGCGTCGGCGGCGGCCATTACGGCGCTCTGCAGCGTATCCGCCAGAAGGCGGCTCTCATCGCTCTGAGGGTGGTAGGCGGTGTAGATGCCTTGGGCGTCGGGATTGGCAGTGCTGACGTTGCAGTGAATGCTGACAAACAGGTCCGCCTTCCGCCGCTGGGCCAAGTCCGTCCGGGCGTAGAGGGAGAGGTCGCTGTCGCCGGTGCGGGTCATCACCACACCCACCCCCTCCCGGCGGAGGGCCGCGGCGGCCTTTTGGGCAATGGACAGATTCAGGGCGCTCTCCCGCACCCCCTCATACTGGGCGCCGGTGGCGCCGCCGCCGTGACCCGGGTCCAGCACCACTGTGTAGGCGGAGAGGGTGTCGGCCTCCGCGCCGTCGGAGAGGTAGGCGGTGCGGGTCTCCTCGTCCCACACCACCGCGAGGCCGAGGGCCTCGGCAATATCCCGCAGAGGGACCATGGTGCGTCCGTTCTCGGTGTAGGCGGGGACTGCCGTCATCTCGCCGTTGAGAACCACGGACACACCGGCACGGCTGCCGGAGACATGGGCGGTCAGTGTCAGAAGCAGGGCAAAGAGCAGAGAGAGGGGGAGCAGTCGTCTCATAGGCGGTGTACCTTCCTTTCTCAGCTATTGTAAAAGAGGACAGCCTGCCGCGCAAGGCGTAATGTCTGGAGAAAATAGGAAATTGTGGATTTTTCATTCTGCGTGGCCGTCTGTGCGGCAGGCGGAACAGGCGGCGGACAGGCCGGGCCCTGACCGGCGAAGTGACAGCTTTCGCTGTACTTTCCGGTACAATTTTCCACGGTGTTAGCTATACCTAACAAATTTTTGGCTTTGCGGAAAAATCGCCTTGACAGCGGGGAAGGTTTGGCATATTCTGTACACGATAAAATGATTCCTGCGCGAAAGAGAGGAGCTTTTCATGGCAAACGGACTGAGTATGACGCTGGGTGAGCTGGCGGTAGGCCAGCGGTGCATGATCGAGCGGGTGGGCAACCAGCGGGGCGAGGTAAAGCGCCGGTTGGTGGACATGGGTCTGACGCCGGGGACTGTGGTGAAGCTGGTAAAGATCGCTCCTATGGGGGACCCGCTGGAGGTGTCCTTGCGGGGCTATGAGCTGTCCCTGCGCCGCTCGGACGCGGCCCAGATCGGCGTACATATTGTGGACGAGACGGTGGCGCAGGAGGGACCAAGCACCGTATCTGAGAGCGCCTACCACTTGGGGGGACGGTGCCACGGGGAGTGCGGCCGCTGCGCTATGACCTGCGGTCAGCGGGATACCTTGGAGACCATGCGGCAGGCCCACCTCCACGAGCAGCGCCAACACCCTAAGCAGTATGACGCCGCTGAGCACGACAAGCACCAGTGGAAGGTGGCCTTGGTGGGGAATCCCAACGCGGGAAAGACCACTCTTTTCAACGCCCTCACCGGGTCCAACCAGTACGTGGGCAACTGGCCAGGGGTGACGGTGGAGAAGAAGGAGGGCATCGCCCACGTGGGGGAGCTGAGCTTTACGCTGGTAGACCTGCCGGGGATCTACTCCCTCTCCCCCTACTCCATGGAGGAGATCGTGGCACGGAAGTACATCTTGGAGGGGAAGCCCGACGCCATTATCAACATTGTGGACGCCACCAACTTGGAGCGGAACCTCTATCTGACCATGCAGCTTTTGGAGCTGGAGCGGCCCACGGTGATGGCCCTGAACTTCATGGACGAGGTGGAGAAGCAGGGGATCGTTATCGACTGCGACCGGCTCTCCGCCCGCTTGGGCATTCCGGTGATCCCCATCTCGGCGCGGGACAACTACAACATCGCCCAGCTCATTGAGGACGCGCACCGGATGATGCACACCGGACTTACCTTGGAGCCGGACGATCTCTACGACGACTTCACCCACGTCATCCACCACCGGATCACGGAGATGATCCATGACAGGTGCTACAGCGTAGGGCTCCCCGCCCACTGGGCCAGCATCAAGCTGCTGGAGGGGGACGAGCGGGTGGCTGAGGCCTTGGGATTGGGGGATATCACCCGCCAGCGCATCGAGCAGGTGGCCAAGGAGTACGAGGCCGGAAATCCCTTGGGCGACCGGGAGACCATGATCGCCGACAGCCGCTACCGCTTCATCGAGCGGGCGGTGCGCTACGCGGTGCAGCGGCCGGAGCGGGGCGGAAAGCAGACAATAACCGAGCGAATCGACGCGGTGGTGACACACAAGATTTTTGCCATCCCGGTGTTCTTCGCCATGATGCTGGTGATGTTCCTCCTCACCTTCTCCGGGCCGGGGAAGTGGCTCAGCGACGGCATGGCTTGGTTTATTGACGAGGTTCTCAGCCCCGGCGCGGGCGGGTGGCTGGTCCACTTAGGCGCCGCGGAGTGGCTCCGGCGGCTCATCACCGACGGCGTCATCGCCGGGGTGGGGGGCGTGCTGGTGTTCCTGCCCCAGATCGCCATCCTGTTCCTCTTTTTGAGTATGCTGGAGGACACCGGGTATATGGCCCGGGCGGCCTTTGTGATGGACCGGACTCTGCGGCACTTCGGCCTCAGCGGCAAGGCCTTTATCCCCATGCTCATGGGCTTTGGCTGCACGGTGCCTGCCATCATGGGTGCGCGGACTATGGAGAACGAGAAAGACCGGCGAATGACCATTCTGCTGGTGCCTTTCATGTCCTGTGGGGCGAGGCTCCCCATCTACGGGCTGATGACCGCCGCCTTCTTTCCCCGCCATGGGGGGCTGATTGTGTTCTCCGTGTATGTGCTGTGCCTGCTGATGGCGGTGTTCAGCGGCATTTTGATGAAGCGGACGCTGTTTCGGGGGGAGCCGGCGCCCTTCCTGCTGGAGCTGCCCCCCTACCGGATGCCTACGCTGAAGAACATCTGGCTCCACGTGTGGGAGCGGGTGCGGGACTTCCTTACACGGGCGGGGACGGTGATTTTGGCCATGTCCGTGGTGCTGTGGTTCCTGCAAAACTTTGATCTGCGCCTCCAGATGGTGGAGTCCATTGACCGGAGCATTCTGGCCTCCATCGGCGGCGTGCTCGCGCCGGTGTTCGCCCCGGCGGGCTTCGGCTTCTGGCAGGCGGCGGTGGCGCTGCTCACCGGGCTTATCGCCAAGGAGGCGGTGGTCAGCTCCATGAGCCTGTTCTACGGCTTCTCCCTCACCGACTACGCCGCCGCAGGCGCTGTGATGGCGGTGACCTTTACCCCAGCCGCGGCCTTGGCGTTCATCGCCTTCTGCGCGCTGTACACCCCCTGCGTGGCGGCAGTGGCCACCATCCGCCGGGAGATGAACAGCCACCGGTGGACCGCTGTGTGTTTAGCGTGGCAGATCGCCGCGGCCTATGTGGTGAGCGTGGCGGTGTATCAGATCGCAAGGCTGCTGATGTAAGGGAATTTTGGCAGTTTTATTTATCTAATGGAGTGAAAAAGTATAGGAGGCAGGAAGTGCTCCTGCCTCCTATACTTTTTACCAGTCATCTTCATCGTCCGGCCAGTCGGAAACGAAATGGATATCGCCGGAATCCATGTCCATCGCCATGTTGTCGCCTATTTTCATGAGCATGTCACCATCCGTGTCCACCGCCATATTATCAGATATGGCATGCAGGAAATCGCTGTCGGTATAATCAAAAAAATGATGTCTCATTGCTTAAGACACCTCTCCTTTCTTTTTTGGAGTTTTTGTGCATTTTGCTAATGATTTCATAATATACATTATTCACAGCTTCGATATAACAAATAAATGAGGGATGATTTTCATCGGATACATAATGCCTCTTTAGCCTTAAATACTGCTCTCTTACAAGTTCCCATTTGTTGCTTTTTTTGATAACAGACTCTTTTCGCTCTATTTCCTTGAAACTTCTCGCGGGATTCCAATAATACTCATCCATACCGGCTCGACGGCTTCTATGAATCAATCTGTAGTTTCTGCCGCTTCTATCTTCCATAGTAATACATACATCCATAGAAAAGCGAGGCTCAGGCTGTTGACGGAGGGATATTATTCGTGAAGCACGAGGAGAGTAAATATTTGGAGTATGTCTTTTAACGGGCAGGGATTCCACCGTAAGACACGACGTTGAATCTTCACAATTGCGCGGGCTACTATAGCCTCCTGAAAACAGACTATAGATTGTTAATGACTTATCAAGAGCACATTTGCTGCATTCTCTCAGCCATGGACAGTTGTTAAAATCCGCACAACGGACTATTTTTATATCATAGTCAAAATCAACAGGTTCCCCGCTGTTATCTATAAGAAGGTTCTTTTCGGCACTCCCTATCAAATGGTATGTAGCCCTTATTCCATAATCCTCCTCCAAAATACGGTGAAATTTCGCCATTATTTCATCTGATGATGTTTTCGCTCTTTGCAGGAACTCTCTGTTTTCAACATAACAACACATAATACGACTCCTTTCCTGCCCAAGCCGTCCATTTAGACTGTAACTCTAAATCATTAAATTATACATGGATTGCCAACTGGTGTCAATCATTTTTTGTGTTGATTCACGACAATGAAAATTGTAACATTAAATGCGAAAGGAAGCGAAAGCCTCCCGACGCATTATTTTTTTACCACAAAACGGGCAACACTGGCCCCTCGGCCATTTTGTAAAGTCTGTATTTATCGGTGAAGGATAACAAGTTTTAAGTCCGGTTTTTAAGGTGAAAACCGGGCGGCGGTGGAGAGCAGCAACGCCTAAAAAGGCTCCATGTCGTTCAACAAGTTTCCGGCTTTTAAGGTGAAAGCCGGTACGGTCAAGGCGGCCCAGAAAAAAGACGCCAGCCGGAGCGCGGGAGGCCGGTTGAGAAGTACCCGCCCGAAAATGCAGATTTTACAAAATGGCCGGAGTATGCACCCACACCACAAGGAGGTGAGAACGTGAGAAACTACCGATATTTGACACTGGCAGACCGCGAGGCGCTGGAGTCCCGCTATCTCAAAGGAGAACGCCCGCAGGATATAGCCGACTCTCTCGGCGTGCATGTGGCGACTATCTACAAAGAGCTGAAACGCGGGGACACTGGGGATCTTGACTGCAACATGCGGCAGGGCTACAACGCAAGCTCAACAGCGCCGGGAGCACGGCAGCACCCGGAAAGCAGGAAGGAGGCAATATGAGCGACAGGCAGAAATTTATAAGCACGGCAGCGTCTTTTATCGGCTGCAAGGAAGCAGACAGGAGCCACCGCCAGATCATTGACGTTTACAACGGACACAAGCCCCTCGCCGAGGCTACGCCGTGAAATATACAGACGCATGGTGCGCCACCTTCGTGTCTGCCATGGCGATCAAGCGCGGCCTGACCGACATTATCCTGACCGAGTGCGGGTGCGGGCAAATGATCCAGCTTTTCCAGAAGCTCGGCGCATGGCAGGAAAACGACGCCCACACCCCGCAGCCCGGTGATGTTATCTTCTACGACTGGGACGACTCCGGCGCGGGTGACAATACCGGCTGGCCGGATCACGTCGGCATTGTGGAAAGCGTGAGCGGCTCCACCATGAAGGTGATCGAGGGCAACATGAGCGACGCCGTGGGCCGCCGCACCATGCAGGTGAATGGCCGGTATATTCGCGGCTATGGCCTGCCGAAATTCAAGGGCGGTGCGGCCAGCTCTGGAAACACCGGCAGCAAACCCGCAGGGAGCACCGGCAAAAAGACCGTGGCGCAGCTGGCAGACGAGGTACTGGCTGGCAAGTGGGGAAACGGGCCCGACCGCAAGAGCCGCCTCACCGCGGCCGGGTATGACTACGACGCCGTGCAGAGCGCCGTCAATGCGAAGCTCTCCGGCCAGAAGGCCAAAAAGTCCAACACCGAGATCGCCAAGGAAGTGATCGCGGGTAAATGGGGCAACGGAGCCGACCGCAGAAAGCGGCTGGAAGCAGCGGGCTACAACTACGCAGCCGTGCAGCAAATTGTCAATAAACTAATCTAAGGAGGGATCGCCATGAATGAAACAATGCAGCAGATCGTGAACGCTTGCGTGCCTGTCCTCTGCCTGCTCATTACAACGGGCGGGGCCTATCTGGTGGCGCTGCTGAAAAAGCGTACCGCCCAGATCGAGAAGGAGCTCGACAACGAAACCGCGGCCAAGTACATGAACATGGCGGCCGACGCGGTGGCGCAGGCCGTCACCTATACGGCCCAGACCTTCACCGACGCGCTGAAAGCTGAGGGCAAATTCACCAAGGAGAAACAGATCGAAGCCTTCAACAAGGCCAAGGACAAGACACTGGAGATCCTCGGCGACGCTGCCGTCAATGCGCTGGGCGAGATTTACGGCGACTTTGACGCATGGGTGGAAACCAAGATCGAGCAGGTATGCCGCGAAATCAAGACGCCGGAGGCTGACAAAACCGCAGCGACAACCGCAGCGGCGACAGCTGCAAGCGTAGCAACTACGATCGCAGCCACGGCCGTGCAGCAGATCGCGGCCGAAGCCGTACCAGCAGCAGCGCCGGAGGCGACAGCAGAATAAAAGGCCCTGAGAGCTTCACACAAGCTCCCAGAGCAACGAAAAAGGCTCGGCGGGTGTTTTACCCTCCGGGCCTCTTTTTGCGTCTCAATGCGCCTTATTCGACCGTCTGCCCGATTGCTTCGAGCGACTCTTTGATCTGGGTGAGGTTTTCCTTCGTCGCCTCGTCCTCTGCCTTTTCTGCTCCGCGGTACACATACTTCACGGCCTGCTCCATATCCATGCCGAGATTGTAATAATTACGGGCCCCTTCGTCGCCGTCGTATGCGTACTCCAGCCAGAAGCCGTAGAACATGGCCCGCTCCATTGTCTCATTATCGCCGTAATAATCAGGGTAATGCTCTACAATGAACGCCACGGCCTCGTCCCTCATTTCCTCCGTGACGTCCCCTGCCACGGAGTCCTTCGCCTCGCGTGCCAGCGCATCCACCTTCGCGCTCGTGTTCGGCTCCGGCTCTGCTGCGGACGGCTCCGACTCTGCCGGGGCGCTTGCCTGAGTGGGCGGCTCCGAGCTCGGAGTGCCCGCCGTCTGATCGCTGCCCTTATTCCCTCCAACGGCAGCGGCCAGCACCAAAACAGCCACAACGCCAACAATGATCCACTTCTTTTTGCCGTTTTTTCCCTCGCCCGGCCCGGCTTTTTTCTCTGATTTACTCATGTAAATTAAACCTCCATTTCCATGACTTTTTTATTTGCGTTTTTTCGCGTTAGTCATGTTTGGGATAATTATAGACGATGAATCATGCTAAAGTCAATATGCTGTCTACCTATCTTTGGGATAAAAAAGGAGGCGCAACGCCATGAAACTATACAAATACACCGACGGCAGAGCCAACGCCTCCGGCCAAAAAATAAAGGAACGCCGGGAGGCTGCCGGACTATCTCAGGAAGAACTCGCGGCCCAGCTCCAGCTCGCCGGGCTGAACCTGAACCAAAAGGCAATAAGCCGGATCGAAACCGGCGAGCGCGTCGTGCCAGACTTCGAGCTGCTCTACTTCTCGAAGGTGCTAAACGTGCAAATTTGCGAGCTGCTGCCTGCTGATGAATGAGGACGGGGAACCGTCCTTTTTTATTTGCGAAAAAATGCGAAACGTGCTTGACAATACGCCGATAAAGGCGTATTATATAAACACGCCGATAAAGGCGCATTTTGGAGGTGATACGCTATGAATATCAAAGAAATGAGAAAAGACAAAGGGCTGACACAAAAGCAGTTGGCCGAGCAGATCGGCGTAAATATCAGGTGGGTGCAGAAATTAGAGGCCGGGGACACTAAGCTGGAAAATATCACATTCTTAAACGCCATAAAATTGATCCGGGCCCTGACTCCATACGACGACGAAAAACAGCTTGCGCGGGAAATGTATATCATACTCAAACGCACGCTGCAAGAAAATGATTAAGGGACAGGAAAGCGGGAGCGGCTACGGCTGCTCC
>CANPBB010000087.1 GCA_947572235.1 uncultured Clostridia bacterium | reverse complement strand
AGCAGCTGTCCCAGAACTACCTGAAGTTCCGCAACACCGCCCGGTACTGCCTGGGGAACCTGGACGGCTTCGACCCCAACAATCTGGTCAGGCCGGAGGAGATGGTGGAGCTGGACCGGTGGGCCGTCACCAAGCTGAACGGCCTGATCGAGAGATGCTTTACCGCTTATGACAACTACGAGTTCCATGTGGTATCCCACGCCATCAACGACTTCTGCGTGGTGGAGCTGAGCAGCTTCTACTTGGACATCATCAAGGACCGGCTCTACTGCGAGGAGAAGGACGGACTCCTCCGCCGCTCCGCCCAGACGGCGCTGTGGCTCATCTTGGACACCATCACCAAGCTGTTCGCCCCCATCCTTGCCTTCACCTGCGACGAGATCTGGCTGGCAATGCCCCATCGGGAGGGCGATGATGCGCGGAATGTGCTGCTGAATGAGATGAACAAGCCCTTTGCGGAGTACGCGCTGGACGGCGAGATCATGAAGAAGTGGGATTGTATCATCAAGACACGCGATGCTGTTAATGCCGCTCTGGAGCAGGCCCGGAATGAGAAGAAGATCGGCAAGGGCCTGGAAGCCAAAGTCATCCTGACCGTCACCCCGGCAGAGCTGGATGATCTGGACGGCGAGGAGTTGGCCGACCTGCTGATTGTTTCCCAGACAGAGCGCCGCAGGGGCGACGGAGATGTAATGAAGGTGGACGTGGAGCCCGCCGCCGGCGAGAAGTGCCAGCGGTGCTGGAAGGTGCTCACCGCCGTGGGCACAGTAAAAGAACATCCGGCCCTCTGCCCCCGCTGCGCCGCCGTTGTGGCAAAGCTGCCGGCAGAAGAATAAGCGGATTAAAAGGAGCGGAGCGGTTCAATGGGAACCGCTCCGCTCTGTATTGTGTTTATCCCGCAGGCACCCTGTAAGGGCGCGGCGGCTTATCCGGGCGCTTGGTGCCGGAGACAGCGTGCCCTACCCTACGGGCAGTTCTATTGGGGATGCTTTGGGAGCATGGCGGGACGGGCGCACAATGTGAGCCCCTACATACGTTTTACCGGACTATCCGGTCAAGGGGGGATGGCGTGCCAAGGGGCGGCGATTCCAAATCCGTCCCGCTCTGTGGGGTATCACAACTCCTCATTTGCTAAGAAAAATCCCCACTCCAACCTAATTCTTAATTTATCTCCTATCTGACCAGCACCACCACATACCCCGCATACACCGCCAGCATCGCCGCGCCCTGCCAGCGGTAGAAGCGCTCCTTTACCAGCGGAGGGAGGATTCCCAGCAGGATGATCAAAAAGCAGGCGGGGAGATCCAAGGCGGTGCCCTGCCGGGAGATGGTCAGGCTGCCGCCGGAGAGGAGGGAGCACACGGGCAGGATCAGTGTCAGGTCGATGACGTTGGCCCCGATGATATTGCCGATGGACAGCGCGCTCTCCCGCTTCACAATGGCGGTGACAGTAGTCACCAGCTCCGGCAGGGAGGTGCCGATGGCCACCACGGTGACGCCGATGATGGAGGAGGGAACGCCGATGGCCTCCGCCAGGGCGGAGCCGTTCTCAATGAGCAGGTTGGCCCCCCAGACGATGCCGATGATGCCAAGGATGAACTTCAAAATCTGCCGGGGCAGCTCCTTCTTGTCCGCGGTGACGGCGGCCTCGCCGCCAGTATTGTGCCGGGCGGCGGAGATGTTCTCAAACACAAAGGCCGCGAAGATCACCAGCAGGATTAGGCTGGGTACTTGGCGCAGGGTGCCGCCCCGGCAGAGGAGGAGCAGCGTCAGGGCGGCGGCGGCCATAAGGAGGGATTTTGCGGCGATCTGCCCCCGGCGGATCACCGCCGGCAGGCAGACGATGGAGAGGCCCATAATGAGCCCGGTGTTGGCGGTGACAGACCCCACCGCGTTGCCCACGGCCAAGTCCACCTCCCCCTGGAGTACGCCCATGACGGAGACCATCAGCTCCGGCAGGGTGGTGGCCAGGCTGACAATGGTGGCGCCGATGAGGAATTTGGGCATCCCGGAGACCTCCGCCATCCAGACCGCGGCGTCTACAAAGAAGTCGCCGCCCTTGACGATGAGGAGCAGGCCTAAAAGAAAGAGGAGGATAATTGACAGAAGGTCCATTGGTAGATTCTCCTTTTTAGGGGGGTTTTTTGAGAAATTTGGGTGTTTTGGGTGCCGGACAGGCAGAGTACAGAGTATTATATGCAGTTCGGAGGGAAAAGTCAACCAAGATTGGGGGCTTTAACGGGAATTTGCGGCGGTTATGGGGTACTGCGGAAAAAGCTGCCCCCTGTGGGGGCAGCTCCCGCGCGGGCTATTCGATTCCCAGCAGCGCCAGTGTGCCGCGGAGCCTTCGCCACTCCTCCAAGAGTGCGGCGTATCGCTCGCCGCCGGTGTCGGTGAGCCGGTAGTATTTCCGCACCGGGCCGCCGGAGGCGCTCCCTTGGTACTGCTCTGTGTACCCCTCCCGGCACAGCTGGCGCAGCAGAGCGTAGACGGCGCTCTCCTTTGTGTCGGGGAAGGCCTCCCGGAGGGGGCGCATCAGCTCGTAGCCGTACCGGTCCGCGCCCTTGAGCAGGCGGAGGAGGCACAGCACGATCAGATCCCGCTTCAGCACAGCGCCACCCCCGTCCCCGCAAGGCCGATGGCGGCAATCCCCAAAAAACGGTAAAAATACCTGTCCCATTGGATGACGCCGGCCTCCATATCCATGCTGCCTAACATCAGCAGCACCGCGCAGGTCAGCACCCCCACCGCCAGCGAGAGCACGTACAGCGCCCGCCACCGCCGGTTATATACACGGGCCGCTGTCAGGCCGAAGATCCCCGAAAGCGACGCCGCCAGCCCCAGCAGCTCATAGGCTATCTTAGCCGTCGGCCCCAGCCGGTCCGCCGCCAGCGGGAGCCCCGGCAGAATCCGCCAGACCCACCAGTTCACCCCCGCACACAGCGCGATCAGGAGCCCAAGCAGCACCGGCAGCAGCACCGGCAGAGGGTCCCTGCCCTGCCGCTGGAAATAGGCCAGCGAAAGGGCCAGTCCCGCCGTGAGGAGCACAATCTCCAAGGATATATGGGGGAACGCCCCAGAGAACAGCCACCACACACCGGGCAGGAGCGTACAGAGGGCTGGCAGCAGCAGGCACAGCGACAGGACGGCGAAAACCGCCAGCCATCGGCGGTAGGCGCCGCTGTCTGCCGCCAAGCGTACCGCCGTCCAAGGCTTCCCCAGCTCCCGGAGAAGCTCCTCCTCTGTGCGGGGGTTCTCCTCCAAAATCTCCCGGTAGTCCGCTAAAAGCTCCTTGGCCTCCCCCGGCGGCATCCGCCAGCGGGCCGCCAAGGCCAAGCGGGTGAAGTAGTCCTGTTTCATTTTGGGACCTCCCTGCTGACTAATGTTAAAAATATAGTAGTTGATGGGAGCAGGGTACCACAGGACGGGAGGGCTGTCAAGTGTCTACTGAAAAATTTTCAGTAGTTATGGGGGAGGAGGGGCGGGAAAAAGGGGGATGCAACCGATAGTTGACAACAGGTTGGTTGCCAGATTGGGCTTTTCGGGGTACAATAGCCCTCAATAGCGGAGCTCTCCCTTTGTGGGAGGGGCGCGGATTGGCGGCGCAGGCCGGAGACGGCTTTTGCGTTATAGTGTAAGGGCCGCCACAGGAGGGATTTATGATGACATTGGGAGAACATATCGCGAAGCTGCGCAGGGAGGCCGGGCTCAGTCAAGAGGGGCTGGCGGAACAGATGGGGGTCAGCCGGCAGGCGGTAAGCAAGTGGGAGAAGGGGCTCAGCTATCCGGATACGGAGAATTTGCTGGCGCTGGCGGCGCTCTTTGGCGTGTCCGCCGACCATTTGGCGGGTCTCCGGCGGGAGGAGGAACAGAGCAGGGCGGAGATGGAGGAGGAGACGACGGCCCTGCCGGAGCCTCCCCGGCAGAGGCGGCGGGTCTGGCCCTATGTACTGCTGGCGGCGGTGCTGCTGTCTGCGGTGATCGGCCTTGGCCCTTATCTTGCTTTTATGCTGAACATCAAGATGCCGTCTATAGACAACCCTGTCACGGTGCCGGCGGAGACGGAGAAGCCGGCGGCGGCGGATATCGGGGAGTTTGCCCTGATCTGGCAGGGAAAGGAGGGCTGGGAGTTCCTCCGGGCGGGGGAGCAGACGGGGGACTTCCCCTTCGGCACCTCCTTGGCCCCCTCGGAGCTGGAGACGGTGACGGACACGGACTACCGGGCGGTGAAACTCCACGAGGTATCCTGCGGAGCGCTGCGCCTGCGCTACACGGTGAACGGCGAGGAGAACGCCAGCCGCCTTTTGGAGGTCAGCACCATCCTCTCCGGCTATGAGACTCCCCGGGGCATTGAGGTGGGCAGCAGCGAGGCGGCGGTGCTCTCGGAGTACGGCGACGCGCTGGTCTACTGCCTGAAGGACAGCGGCGAGGTGCGCTGCAGGCACGATTTCTACTACGCCTACTCCCCCGAGGACGCCTTCGGCACGGCGGTGCTGTTCTACATCGACGGCGGCACGGTGTCCGGTCTGACCATCCGCGCCGGGGACGACAGGGGCAGCGAGGCCTTCCAAGTGGATCACACCAGTATCTTCCCTGTGGTAAACGGCTTGGTGGACTTCACCGGCCGGGCGGAGCCGGGGCGGGAGAGCACCAGCTCCGCCAAGTCGGTCTATGTGGCCCTCAGCGCCCTCCTCACCGACCAGAACCTATCCGCTGAGGAGACCTACCGTCACCGCCAGACCATCTACGAGAACCTGCCCCTGCTGGACTGGCAGGCCTTCGCCGCCTTGGGTCCCGCCGGGGAGGATACGGAGACCCAACAGAGCCTGCTGCAATATTTAGAGAGCCAGACCGCCCTCTCCACCCACGAGATCAGCGGCCTCCAGGGGGGCGCTTTCCAAGTAGACGGCTGGTACGCCACTTGGTACAGCATCCTGCTGGGCAGGGCCTTTGCTGCCGCGCCGGAGCAGTATGTCCGCTGTATGGCCGATGCGGGTCGATCCTACGAGGAGGACCAGATGCTGGCGATAATCACCGCCCACGGCTGTGAGGAGGGGCAAATTCTGCCGGAGGCGGCGGAGGCGGCCCGAGAGCTTTACTTCCACAGCGGCGCCCTGCGCACCGAACAGGAGGAGCGCTGCGCCAAGGAAATTTATGAAGAAATTCAGAAAATGCCGGGAACAAACCAGTAGTGTTCTGCGTCTTTACCCATAGCCCCTCCTTCCTCCAGACACACCACCTGCGATCCAGCCGCAAGCGCGGCACATGCCGAGGGCGCAGTGCCCGATTCGCCCTCGGCAAAGTTTCGCTGCGCTCTGCGCTGAGAAATAAATGAAAATTATTTTTGCCGGAAACTGCGTTTTCGGCAAAATACCTCCTCGCGGAGCAAGTGTCGCAGAGCGCAGAACCCCTTCGACAAATTATAAAAATATTCTCCGCTTCTTTTGCGCAAAATACTTGCAAAATGGCTTGGACTTTGCTAAACTATATCAGTGTGTTTGATTTAGGAAGAACTTTCCTCCCTGTGAACCGCCCTCCAAGCGGCGGCAGGGCCTCCGGAAAGTCCCCTTTTTGCCCCGCCCGCTGTGTGCGGCGCGGGGATCGAGCCTCCCTTGGCGGGGAGGTCTCCATTTCTATTTTGGGCGCCTTCGGGCGCATGGAGGTCGTACTATGGCAAAACAGCCCAAGAGCCGCGCGGAAAAACGTGCGGACAAGCTCCAGCGGGAGCAGGAGGCGCTGAACCGCGTCTTTCGTATCTTCTTAATCGGTATCGCGGCGGAGTGCTACGTGCTCTTCCTCTATGCCCGCTTCGTCAAGGGCAACGCCCAGCAGCTGCTTACCGCCCGCACTGCCGTGGCATGGCTGGGCTGGATTGGACTGGCTGCGACGGCGGCGGGTCTGGCGCTGCTGCTGGTGAAGAAGGGGGACAAAAGGCTCCTCTCTGTGGGCCGTTGGGCCTTGGGTGCGGGGCTGTTTTTTGCCCTCTCCAGCGCCCTTATGTATTTTATCTTCCCCCAAGGCACGCTGCTGCTCTGCGTGGCGATTCCCATTTTGACGGTATTCGGTCTGATCTACTACCTGTTCCAGCATGAGTTCTTTTTCAGCTGTGTGATTTTAGGCGGGACAATGTTCACATTGTGGGTACTGCGCAAGGGCTTGGGCACCGTTAACTGGAACACCAAGGTCATTGCCGGCGCGGTGTTGGTGCTGATTGCTCTGGCCGCGGCGGCCTTCCTCACCTACAAGATCAGTCAGAAGGACGGCAAGTGGCCCTACAAGGGGAACTTCCGGGTGTTCAGTGTCGGCTGCCCCTATAACGTGCTTTACGCCACCTATGGCGTGGCCGCGCTGGCGGTTCTGCTGGCGCTGGTGTTCTCCGCCTCCATCTACTACACCATGTGGGCGGTGGGCATCGCCCTGTTCGCCTTGGCGGTGTATTACACCACGAAGCTGATGTAAGTAAACAGACGTAAAAGAGGCGCTGTACAGAGGTACAGCGCCTCTTTTGTGCGCTCAGGCCGGCTGCAGCCAGCGGTACAGGTCCGTCAGCTGGGGGACAAACTTTCGGAGGGGAACCGGGACCGGGTCGGTGAGAAGGGCCTTTAAGAACCCTTTCAGCTCCTGACGGTCCTCCGACTGGGTGGTGCAGTTGACGGCGCTGAAGAGGACGAAGTCCTCGCGGTACGCCGCTCCCGGCCTTAGGGAGGCGGCAATCTTCCCCATAAGGGCGCAGGCGTCCGACAGAACCCTGAATTCCATAGGCCTCCTCCCTGTGCGAGGCCTCCTCCCTGTGCGCTCTTACAGTGTCTCATAGGAAACCATCTCCTCCAGCGGGCGGCGGCTGGGGTCGCCCTGGGGGGCGGCGGAGGGGTCGGGATGGCCGATGGCCAGCAGGTTTACCGGCTCCAGGTTCTCCGGCAGGGCGAACTCCTCCCGGATCACATCGGGCTTGAAAAAGCAGATCCACACCGAGCCTAAGCCCAGCTCCGCCGCGGAGAGCATCATGTGGTCTGTGGCGATGGAGGCGTCGATATGGGCGGCGGTCATGTTGTCGAAGGGGCGCTTCCAGACCCTGTCGCGATCGGCGCAGACTAAGATGGCCAGAGGCGCGCCGTAGAGCTGGGCGGCTTTCCCCGCCTTCTGAAGGCCCTCGGCGCTCTGGATGACGATCAGGCGGAGGGGCTGGCGGTTGCAGGCCGTGGGAGCGGACCGGGCCGCCGCCAAGATGTGGTTCAGGTGCTCCGCCTCCACCGGCTGGGGCAGGTAGGCGCGGACGGAGCGGCGGTTTTTCATCAGTTGTAAAAGGTCCATCATGATCAATCCTTTCTTGCGTTGTTTCAAGTGATTTGGTAGAATGAGGTGTGCGTGGAGTAGGTGGAATCAGCCGGCTGTCCCCATTGTAGCAGGTTTTCCTCTCCACACAAGAGGGCACTTTTTTGACAGATACTTTCCAAAAGGAAAGGAGGCGCGTCTATGAAGCGGACCGAGGGGCCCTTTCACTGCCCAGTGGAGGCCACGCTGGCGCTGATTGGCGGGAAATACAAGCCCCTGCTTTTGTGGCATATGATCGAGGGGCCACGGCACTATATGGAGCTTCAGCGGCTGATCCCCGGCGCCACGGCCAAGATGCTCTCCCAGCAGCTCCGAGCGCTGGAGAGCGACAGGCTGGTGCGGCGGGAGGTGCTGCCGGAGACGCCGCCCAGGACTCGATACTCCCTCACTGCCTTCGGCCGCAGCGTTATTCCGGTGCTGACGGCGATGTGTGAGTGGGGGAAGACGTGTATGGACGGGGGCGCCCCCCGGGCCGACTGACTTTTGGCGCAGCCCAAAAGCCAGCAAAAAGCTGCTGAGAGGCACAGTCCTTGGGCCCGTCCCCCTAAGGCCCCCAAGGATGCGGCTTCCTTGCTGGCCCGGCGGGTTCGGTAGGATTGGCGCTCCGTGCGCGGCGGCGGCTCTTGCTTGGCAGAAGGTGCCTTGAGAGCGTACCCCCGTCTTTGGATTTGCCGAGGGCCTCCGCTGCCGCTCTGCCTGCGCCGCCCGGCTTGCCTCCGGGACCTGTGGGGTGCTGTCCTGTTTGTTGCGCGGCAATGGCCGTCGGGGTATCAATGTCCAACCCGCACCTTCAGCGGCAGGGAGCACTGCTCGCCGACACTCCCTGCCTGCCCGACAGGGCAGTCCGTAACGGACGGGACCAGAGCGCAAACCCTTTCGATGCCTATGCGATGTTCTGACGCACCCTCGATCAACCCCATAAAAGCCTCCCCCGCAGAAATCTGCGCTGTCCTGCCGCGCGTAAAAACGGGGTTCTTAGGGGGAAAGCGTGTAAGGGCTTCAGCCCCCTCTTGCGGGGGCTGAAGCCCGCTTGTTCCTGTCCCTAAGCGCGCTCCCGCTTGCTTTTCCCGCGCGGGACACGCGAAAAAGTGCACCGCGCTCTGCCGGGCACTCCCCCCAAAAACCTGAAAAATCCCGGACGACTGACAGATCAGCCGTCCGGGTGACGCTCTTCTAATAGTCCGCCTTCTCGTCGAAGGAGGACAACACCGGGCCGTAGCCGCAGTGGGTACCGCCGGAAACGGGGATGATGGCGCCCGTGATGTAGCGGCTGGCGTGGGACACTATGAATACCAAGGGGTCGGCGATGTCCGCCGGCTCTGCCACGTAGCCCAAGGGGACCTGTTCCCCCTCCAAGCGGTAGCTCTCCTCCACGGTGATGCCGGTGAGGCGCTCCTTCTCCTCCAGCGCCCGGTCGGTCATAGGGGTGCGCACATAGAAGGGGCAGACGGCGTTGATGCGGATGCCCTTGGGGGCCAGCTCCTTGGCCGCCGCCTCCACAAAGCCGGTAACGGCAAATTTGGAGGCGCTGTAGGCCGCCTCAAAGGGGACGCCGCGCATGCCGGAGGCGGAGGCAATCACCGCGATGGCGCCGCCCCGCTTTATATGGGGGACCAAGGCCCTGACACAGTTGAAGATGCCGTAGGCATTGATGTTCATGAGAAAATTCCAGTCCTCATCCGTGGTCTGGAGCAGGGGCATCTCCCGCCACACGCCGGCGGCCAAGATCACCGCGTCGATGGGCTCACCGATGCTGGCGGCAGCCCGGGCCACGTCCTCGGCGCTGGAGACATCCACACTGGGCGAGCCGGCCAGATCCCAGCCGATAACGCGGTAGCCCTCTCTCTGAAGAGCCTCATAGGCGCCCTTGCCCATGCCGCTCATGTGCCCTGTGACAACTGCTGTTTTCATACTGCAACACAATCCTTTCTATGGTTCGGATGCGGTTCCGGGGAACCGTCAGCGCGGCGGGGGAGGAAGTGCATCCTTGGCGGACGGATCGGTTCTTCCGCCGTCTCTCCCACCACTATACCACAGAATGCCCTAAAAGCAACAGACGGGATGGGTACATTTTTATATTTTGCACAATTCTGCTGTGTACACAAATTTTTCGCCGCTTTTCTGGACAGTATCACATAAGTGGTCAGCGGCGGCAGGGGGGCGCAGGCCACCGCTCCAGCCGGCTGCGCGTCTACTGCCCATGTTTTTCCGCGTACCGGCGCAGGGCGCTGAAGGTCTCCGCGCTGATAACGTGCTCGATGCGGCAGGCATCCTCCGCGGCCACCTCCGGGTCCACGCCGATGGCGGCGAGCCAGTCGGAGAGGAAGGCGTGGCGCTCATAGATGCGCTCGGCGATCTCGGCACCGGCGGGGGTGAGGGTGATGTGGCCGCGGCCGTCCACCTCTATGTAACCGTTCTCCCGCAGATGTTTCATGGCGATGCTGACGCTGGGCTTGGAGAACTCCAGCGCGACGGCGATGTCGATGGCCCGCACGTGCCCGTTGCGGCGGTTCAGGATCAAAATGGTCTCCAAGTAGTTCTCCGCAGACTCTTGAATTTTCAAGGCGGCGCCTCCTCTCTGCCGGTGGCCGGCTGTATAGGTAGGCTCAGTATAGCACAGGGGACGGCAGTGCTTCAAGGGGGGCGGGATAAAAAAAGTGGAAAAGTTGGAATAAGTTCTTGACAGGAGAGATATAATGTGGTATCTTAGTTGTTGCCGATATCTGCCGGTGTGGTGGAATTGGTAGACACAAGGGACTTAAAATCCCTCGGTAGCAATACCGTACCGGTTCGAGTCCGGTCACCGGCACCATCGGATTTTATCCCGTTTGGAAAATGAAATATCGCGGCGTAGAGCAGTTGGTAGCTTGTCGGGCTCATAACCCGGAGGTCGCAGGTTCGAGTCCTGCCGCCGCAACCAGAAAACCCTGTAGTTACAATGCCTACAGGGTTTTGTTTTTTCGTGGCGTGGGCAGGGAATGAGGGGCTAACACCATTCTAACACTTTTTCGGTGTGGTCCCTTGGGAGCGGGGCTGGCAGTGCCGTTTGCGGCTTCTTCGAGAGGGTGTTGGCCATCTGCTCACGCGCCCCGATCCCGGAGCGGACATAGGTAAAATTGTAGTTGCTGTACCCAAGCCAAGGGGGATTTAAAAAATGAACAATGCTGATGTGCCTATTTGGGAAAAGTACACGCTTACCATTGAGGAAGCGTCAAAATATTTCCGCATTGGGGAAAACAAGCTGCGGAAACTTGCAGAAGAAAACCCTACGGCGGGCTGGATATTCTTGAACGGCAACCGTATTCAGATCAAGAGGAAACAGTTTGAAAAAATCATTGACACACTGGACGCGATTTAGCGAAAAAGATAGTGAAAAGGAGTAATGACACCCCACACTCTACGCCATACGTTCTGCACCAACTTAGCCAATGCCGGAATGAACCCGAAAGCATTACAGTATATCATGGGACATTCCAACATCACCATGACGCTGAACTATTACGCAC
>CANPBB010000086.1 GCA_947572235.1 uncultured Clostridia bacterium | reverse complement strand
CCGCCGGTGGCGGGGATCTCCTCGCGGTCTGTCTCATAGCCGCAGACCGTGCAGGCTTTGTAACGGCTGCCGGGGACAGAGGCGGTGGGCTGCTGGTCGACAATCCAGCCCCCGGCGGTGTGGGCGGCATAGCCGTTCTTCTGGCTGTCATCCGTGGTGGGGCAGTCCGCCACAATGCAGTTGTGCCAGTGGTGGGTACCGCTGGCTGCCCAAGTGGCATCCCAGTCGTGGGTGTGGCCGGGCGGGGGATTTTCGGCTCCGACTGTCAGTACGGCAGTAGAACTGAGGGGCTGGCCGTTTACAGTGTGCACCGCGGGCACGGTGATCTTAATGGTATAGGTTCCATTTTCTTTGGGAGCAAAATAAAGGGTATTTGCACTTATATCTATCAATTCATCGCTAAATTCTGATGTGTACGTGTAGTAAAATCCGCCATATTCGTCAAGTTCGTCATTTCGCGCTGCTAATACATCATTAACATAAATCTCTAATGGAGTGAAATCTAAATAATCGAGACCTTCAACAACCAAGTCAAGTTCTGCCATATTCCCGGCCGTATCTATTGAGGCAGCGGCGGTCAGGAAAGCAAAACTTTTCACAAGGACTGGCTCTTCACCGGTTGTCCAGTTCCCCATCCCGTCTCTGGAAAACTCTGGGTCGCCCGCTCCGGAGGGCAGCAAGCGAAATGATGTGTCATTAGAGCCCGGGGCTTGAATGTATGTGTGTAAAGCCGCCGGTTTAGCGGTGGACCCGTTGCTGCTGTTCACACCGCCAATGGCAAGCTGTGTTGTATCTCCGGACACCGCGCCACGGATGGTAAATGTCTGGTTCCGACCCAAAACCAAGATGCCGCCGCCGCTGTCCAGATCACCGGTGTCACAATTCCCCATATCGGAGAGGTTCAGCTTGGCTCCGCTGGAGAGGGTAAGATTCTCGAAACCGCTCCCATGCCGCAGCGCAAGGTCTCCGGAGTCCACCGTCAGGTGGGAGATGCCGGTCATGGTCAGGCTGGCCTGATTGCCATCGTTGCCGAAAGCCACATCCACCGCGCTGGCGCCGCCGGCACCGTACACATTCGGCGTCTTGCCGCTGACGGATACTGTACCGGAGACGGTGTATTTGTCGGGGTCTGACAGGGTTATTTTCCCGCTCGTCGCGTTGACGGGAATCCGCTGCTGCGCGCCGCAGGCGTAGATATCGCCCAAGGCGGTGCTGCTGGCCGCGCCTTCGATTTCAATGACGGCATCACCGGCAAAATCGTTTGCCGGCCCGTTGTCATCCGGGCCGTTTTTGTCCGCATTCATGCCGCCCATGCACAGGTTGCCGGCATAGATATCGCCGGAGCCATACTCATTTTTGCTCTGGAGGTTGGTGTTTCCTTTGATAATAATGGTTCCAACCGGACCGGGATCAGGGACATCAAACGTCTCAAAATCTGCTTTGAGCAGGCCTCCGCAGAAGAGGTTAAAAGAATACTGACCCGCGGAAACATTATCCAATATCAGAGTGTGCCCATTGGCAATGATAGCATTTCGGCTGTTCGTGGCAAAAATCAGGCTTGTATCTTTGAATGTAACATCCGCCCCCAGCATAATACCGCCAGCCCAGAGGGTAATTGAACCGCCTTGGATTGTTACAGATTTTTCGATAAACAGGGGACGGGCATCCGTGGCGCCGTTTTTGACAACAGCGCCCATTGGTATCTGAATGGTATCGCCATTGTTTGCTGCTTTAATTTCGGCCAGTAAATCAAAGTCCGATCCTGTATTCTCCGTCTCTGCCGCCATGGCGGGTGCCGGGAGCAGGGCGGTGGTCAGGCTGAGGATCAGCAGCACCGCCAGTATTCTGAATCTTCTTCTCAAAGGTTCCTCCTTTACTCTCCGCACCCTTCCGTTCTCTGCGCCGCAAGGGATACATGCCCTGCCGCGCACCTGCTGTGCGGGTAGTATACCAGATGTTTTGTCTCTTTGCAAGATGATTTGACAAATGTGCCGTATTGTACAACAAATCCAGAATTCGCACCATTCATTCCGGCATAAAAACATCCGCACAGCCCCTGTGCGGATGCGGGGCAGTACATATAGCAGCAGTACATATAGTATATGTGCCGTCTCCTCACCGGGGGCCACATTTTGAAGGAGAATTTTCGTAACGTAGGATCGCGGCACCGATAATCCGAAAAGCCACGCCGCCCCTCAGAGGCTCCAGCCTCGCCGCAGCTGTGTCAGCATCGTCATTGAAACCGGCCGTATCCGCGGTGCTGCGCTAAAAATTCCTCACCGATGCGCATCTCGCCATTTATCAAACAAGGCCTATGCGGACCTGACTTACCGGCCCTTGGGTCATTTGGCTTTTCTTTAACAACCCCCTTGTAAAACGCGGACAATAGCGATATAATAACACAATCACAAAAACTTCCAAAAAATTATACTATACAGGTGGTCAACAACATGGAAAGAACAAAAATCGCTGCCATTTTTGCCGACAGTGAACAGCTGGGCGGGCGGGAGGTCTTTGTCTGCGGCTGGGCTCGTACCATCCGGGATATGAAGACCTTCGGCTTTATCGAGCTCAACGACGGCTCCTGCTTCAAAAACCTCCAAGTGGTCATGGATGCCAATACCCTTGAAAATTATAAGGAGATCGCCGGCCAGAATGTGGGCGCCGCCCTCCTTGTCACCGGCACCGTGGTGCTCACCCCGGAGGCCAAGCAGCCCTTGGAGATCAAGGCCAGCGCCATTGCCGTGGAGGGCCCCTCCACCCCCGACTATCCCCTGCAGAAGAAGCGCCACAGCGTGGAGTATCTGCGCTCTATCCAGCACCTGCGGCCCCGGACGAACCTGTTCTCCGCCGCCTTCCGGGTGCGCTCCGTAGCCGCCCACGCCATCCACTGCTTCTTCCAGGACCGGGGCTTTGTCTACGTCCACACCCCCATTATCACCGGTTCCGACTGTGAAGGCGCCGGCGAGATGTTCCAAGTGACCACGCTGGACCTGCAGAATCCGCCCCGGACGGCAGACGGCCGGATCGACTATTCAAAGGACTTCTTCGGCAAGCAGACCAGCCTCACCGTCTCCGGCCAGCTCAACGCGGAGAACTTCGCCATGGCCTTTGGCGACGTGTATACCTTCGGCCCCACCTTCCGGGCGGAGAACTCCAACACCCAGCGCCACGCCGCCGAGTTCTGGATGATTGAGCCGGAGATGGCGTTCTGTGATCTGAAGGGCTATATGGACGTGGCCGAGGACATGATCAAGTATATTATCAAGACCGTGCTGGAGCGGTGCCCCGACGAGATCGCCTTCTTCAACTCCTTCGTGGACAAGGGGCTTCGCGAGCGGCTGGAGCATGTGGCTTCCTCTGACTTCGGCCGGGTGAGCTACACCGAAGCGGTGGAGATCCTCAAAAAGAACAACGACAAATTTGACTTTAAGGTGGAGTGGGGGGTAGACCTCCAGACCGAGCACGAGCGCTACCTCACCGAGCAGGTGTTCAAGCGCCCCGTCTTTGTCACCGACTATCCCAAGGAGATCAAAGCCTTCTATATGCGTCTCAACGACGACGGAAAAACCGTGGCCGCTGCCGACTGTCTGGTGCCCGCTATCGGGGAGATCATCGGCGGAAGCCAGCGTGAGGAGCGCCATGAGGTGCTGGAAGCCCGGATGGCCGAACTGGGCCTAGACCCCCACGACTACTGGTGGTATCTGGACCTGCGGCGGTATGGTTCGTGCCGCCACGCCGGCTACGGCATGGGCTTTGAGCGCATGGTGATGTACCTCACCGGTATCAACAACATCCGGGATACATTGCCGCATCCAAGGACGGTGGGGAACGCGGAGTTCTGATCGGTAGTGCGGCGCACTTTTAACACATTTTTCGTGCTGCGTTCGGCGCGGAACAAGACGGGGTTTCGCTTGGAGGCGAAACCCCGTCTTCCCGCCCAAGGGGACCGGGTGCCCCGCGCCGGCGCGGCGCGCAAAAGGGGCATCGACAGTGCCCGTACTGTCAAAACCCCCCCTCCGCCGTCCACCGCGAAAAAATCCCCCTTGCATTTTCCCGCGCACCGTAGTATACTCCAATAGTTCACATTGTAAACGATATTTCCCTCACCAAGAAAGGATGGTATACCATGGAAAAAAAGACCTCCCTGTTCCGAAGGGCACTTCTGATCCTGCTGGCGCTGGCCGCGGTGCTTCTGGCGGCGGTCTTCGCTCTCTGGCACAATGAAATCTCCACTCTGCTCTCCATTGAAAAGCTCAACACCTCTGACGACGCCCACCAAGACGGCAGCGTGTATCAGATGACCGTCTCCGGCGGCTACTACTTTGACGACTACCTATCGCGGGGCGGGGCCTCCACGGACAAGGAGCTGATTGATTTTATTACCGGGAAGATCACCAAAAACCTGATCCCCATGACCATCAGCGAGAGCGCCATCTCCTGTTCCTCCTTTACCGCGGCCTCAGCGGAGGGGGACCGGCTGTTTGCCCGGAATTACGACTTCTCCCGGACCAATACCTGCATCGTCTACACCAATCCCGGCGGGGAGCGGCACGCCTCGGTGTCCACCATTGACCTCCAGTTTTTGGGCATCGCTGAGGAGGGGGACGCGGATGGGCTGTCTGAGCGGGTCCTTATGCTGGCGGCTCCCTACGTGCCCTTGGACGGGGTCAACGACGCGGGGGTGGCCTGCGGGATCTATATGACCTACCAGGGGGCGGAGGCCGTGGCTACCGACCAGCGGACGGAGCGGCCGGATTTGACCTCCACCACCATGCTGCGGCTGATTTTGGACTATGCCGACAGCGTGGAGGAGGCGGTGGAGCTGGTCTCCGGCTATGACCTCCACGACTCGGCCAAGACCTCCTTCCACTACATGGTGGCGGACGCCACCGGCCGCAGCGCCGTGCTGGAGTGGGTAGCCGCCACTGACAGCACCGACAACGACGGCAGCGCCCGGGAGCTGAAGGTCACATGGTCCGACGAATCCAACTGCCAGACCGTGACCAACTATATTCTGGCAGAGGGCTACTACGACGGGGAGCCGGAGGAGAGTATGACCGGCTTGGACCGCTATGAGTACCTGACGGGGGCTTTGGAGGCCGCCGGAGGCACGGTAGCGGACGAGGCGGCGGCGATGGAGCTGCTCTCCGACGTGGGCCGGCGAAGCTGGAAGCCCAAAAAGGACAGCCTCACCGTGCACAGCGTGGTCTACAACCTCACCGACCGCACAGCGGTCTGGGTGGGCAATGAGCACTACGGCGAGGCGGACTACACCTACAATTTAGCGGTCAAATAGGAAAAAAGGGGAGGCGGTACAGTATGGAGCGCGGGGTGCTGGAGGAAAACATGCTGGACGCTTGGATCGGCGCCAGAGGGATGCTCAAGAACTCCAAAATCACAAAGAGCCTGACCTACAATGAGGCGATGGTGATGAAGATTGTCTATGATCAGTACCGGCAGGACGGCGTGGGCCGGACGGCGGTGAGCACCATCGTCCGAAGGACCAACATGCTCAAGAGCTTGGTGAACCGCACCATCAACGCCCTGTGCCAGCGGGGCTGTCTTCGCCGGGAGCGGGGGGAGGAGGACGGGCGAAACCTCTTTGTCTATCCGGTGGAGGAGCGGCTGGGGGAGTTCCTCTCTGTCCATCAGCAGTCGCTGACGCTGGCCCGGCGAATTGTGGATGTGATCGGCGAGGAGGACGCGGCGGCTTTCGTGCGGATGGTGGAGAAGCTGGAGCAGACAGGGCTGGAGATTTGATTCAATTGGGGATTCGGAATGGCGGCGTCCGGCTTTGCCGGACGGGATTGGAAAAAGGGGCCGGAGGGAGGGCGCAGGTTGGCTATTGTGAAACGGGGCGTTTTGTGGTACAATATCCCTTACTGTAAAAACAGTCCCGGCAAGGGGCTTTGTACGATGAGGAGAGTATGTTATGAAATTAGGAATCGTAGGGCTTCCCAATGTCGGCAAGTCCACCCTGTTTAACGCCATTACCAACGCCGGCGCCGAGAGCGCCAACTACCCTTTCTGCACCATCGACCCCAATGTGGGCGTGGTGGCGGTGCCCGATGCCCGGCTGATGCAGCTCAGCGAGATGTACCACCCCAAGAAGACCACCCCTGCGGTGATTGAGTTTGTGGACATCGCCGGACTGGTAAAGGGGGCCTCCAAGGGGGAGGGCTTGGGCAACAAGTTCTTGGGCAACATCCGGGCCACCGACGCCATTGTCCACGTGGTGCGCTGCTTTGACGACGACAACGTGATCCACGTGGAGGGCAGCACGGACCCGTTGCGGGATATCGACACCATCGACTTGGAGCTGGTGATGGCGGACCTCGAGATGGTGGAGCGGCGGATTGACCGGGCCAAGAAGGCCGCCAAGGGGGACAAGAAGTACCTCCAGGAGGCGGCGGACTTTGAGGGGCTGCGCGCTTGGCTCAACGACGGCAAGTCTGCCCGGAGCTTCACCGACGTGGACATCGCCACAGAGTACCCGGACTGCGAGCTGCTGTCCCTGAAACCGGTGATCTACGCCGCCAACTTGGACGAGGAGGGCTTCAGCCATCCCGAGGACGTGGACTACTACCGGCAGGTGGAGCGTCGGGCCAAGGATCAGGGGGCGGAGGTGATCCCCGTCTGTGCCAAGCTGGAGGCGGAGATCGCCCAGCTGGACGGCGAGGAGAAGCAGATGTTCTTAGACGACTTGGGCATCGCCGAGAGCGGCCTGGACCGCCTGGTAAAAGCCAGCTACGCGCTGCTGGGCCTGATCTCCTATTTGACCAGCGGCGAGGACGAGTGCCGGGCTTGGACCATCGTCAAGGGCACCAGGGCCCCCCAGGCCGCGGGGAAGATCCACACCGACTTCGAGCGGGGCTTCATCCGGGCGGAGGTGATCGCCTTCGAGGACCTGATGGGCGTGGGCACCATGGCCGCCGCCAGAGAGCGCGGCATGATCCGCAGCGAGGGCAAGGATTATGTGGTAAAGGACGGGGATATTATCCTCTTCCGATTTAATGTGTGATGTTTAGAGAGGGCGGCGGGCCGATTGGCCCGCCGCCCTCAGTGTTTAGGCCACGGCGGCCCTATCGCGCTGTCTTTAGCGCCCTGCTCACAGCTGCGCATACTGTCAAGGCCGAAGCCATTCTTGCCGGCGCCATTACACCGATAGTGCTCATACCCTCCACAGCCTCACCGCAGCCGATGTCAGCCTAACTGCTGACATCGGCTGCGTTTATGATGGTGCCCAAGCTCAGGGAATCCCCAGCACCGGCCCCTTTTTGAGGCTTCTCAAAAACCCGTTGGACATATCGAAAAGTGCACTGCCTCACCGCCCTTTTCCTGCTAACTCCCATCGTCTATCTATGCCACCATATCCATTCCATAAAAGTTACCAGCTTCCATCATATATTTTGCCTCAACAATATTCTACATATTTATCCATAGATCATATCTAATTTCCGTCTAATCTAACTCTTCCAAATTTTATCAGTATTGTCAATACTTTTCCGCCATAACATACACCCATTCCCCAAAATTAGTATGTATTATCGTCCATAAAATCCGCTAACTATATTCTCTGATATGCACTAAAATATGCCCCTATTTCCCCCCACAAAATATCCACAATATCCACCTACTTATCCCCCTGCTTTCCGTCCACCCCCATCGCCACCCAACCTCCCATGTCCCACCCCTCCCCTTTTCCTTTACAATAGCCTCATCATATAAAGGAGGCCACTCATATGAGCGCCCAACTCTACGGCTACATCCGCGTTTCCACCCAAGACCAGCACGAGGCCCGCCAGCTCGACGCCATGCGCGCCTTCGGAGTCCCCCCGGAAAACCTCTTCCTTGACAAACACTCCGGGAAGGACTTCCTCCGCCCCGCCTACCGCCGCCTGATGGACCGCCTGCGCCCCGGCGACACTTTAGTGATCAAAAGCATCGACCGCCTGGGCCGCAGCTACGAGGACATCCTCGCCCAGTGGCGCACCATCACCCGCGACAAAAAGAGCGCCATTGTCGTCCTGGACATGCCCCTGCTCAACACCGCCCAAGGCCGGGACCTCACCGGCACCCTGATTGCCGACATCGTCCTCCAGCTCCTCAGCTACGTGGCGGAGACCGAGCGCCGCTTCATCCGCCAGCGCCAGGCCGAGGGCATCGCCGCCGCCCGCCGCCGGGGAGACCCCTTAGGCCGCCCCGCCCTCCCCCGCCCTGCCCATGCCGACGAGGTCCTCACCCGCTGGCGCCGCCGCGAAATCTCCTCCCGCGCCGCCGCCGCCCTTTTAGGCGTCTCCCAGTCCACCTTCCTGAAATGGAGCAGATCTTAGCGTCCCGCCAAGCCAAAACCGGCCGCAAAAAAAGCCGCGTGGAAAGGTGAACCTTTTTGCTCAGTGGAAAAGTTAGAAAAATTTTTCGGCCCGCCCCCTTAATTTTTCCGGGGGCGGGCCGAAATAGAGGTTGTAAGCGGAAAACAAAAGCCGCGTGGAAAGGTTCACCTTTCCACGCGGAAGCGCACATGGAGGTATAAAATGCTTACCTTAGGAAGGGAGTCCGGACAGTACGTCGTCATCGGCGGCGACATCATCGTGCAGGTCGTGGAGGTGGGCAGCCAGCTGCGTCTGGCCATCGACGCCCCCAGGCACCTGACCGTCGAGCGGGGCGAGAACTACGAGAAGACCCACCCCGTCCCCGCCGCCATCCGCCGCCTGCGCCAGAAGCAGGACGGCGCGAAATACGGTTTCACCCGCGCCTCTGGACGGGCCCCCGGAGACGCGGAGGAAATATAGGACAGGACATGGAAGCCTGCCCTATCATATGAAGCAGGGGGAATGGATGCCCCCGTAGAATTTTAGGGAGGAAATTTTTATGCGTATTCAGCACAATATCATGGCCATGTCGGCCTACCGCAACTACTCCAACAACACTTCCGCCGTTGCCAAGAACTTGGAGCGCCTGAGCTCCGGCTACAAGATCAACCGTGCCGGCGACGACGCCGCCGGTCTGGCTATTTCTGAGAAGATGCGCGCCCAGATCACCGGCCTGAACGCCGCCCAGAAGAACGTCAAGGACGGCATCTCTCTGGTGAAGACCGCTGAGGGCGCCATGCAGGAGATCCAGGACATGCTCAACCGCATGGACTACTTGGCCACTCAGTCCGCCAACGGCACTTACGACAACGACGTGGACCGCGCCGCCCTCCAGAAAGAGGTCGAGCAGCTGAAGTCCGAAATCAACCGTATCGCCGACAGCGCCAACTTCAACGGCATCAAGCTGCTGGACGGCTCTCTGGATGCCGGCACCTATACCAGCAAGGTTGACGGCTCCTTTGAGGTGGACGGCACCGGCGTCGGCGCTCTGCCCAGCGTGGGCGATGTTCTGGGCACCAATACCGTGCTGCATAAAGGCGCCACCGCCGCCGGCGGGGACAACGCGTTTGGTTTGGAGCTGCACAACCTGTCTGTCACCGGCGACGCCGGCGATACCTTCACCATCCAGATTGGCGACAAGACCCTGACCGGCACCTTGAAAGCCGCCGCGGTGACCACCCCCCTCAGCGCCGAGGACATCGCCAAGGCTCTGGCTGGCACGGATACCACCAAGATTGATTTCGCCTTGGACGACGGTACCGCTTTTGATCCCACCGCGTTCTCCATCGGCGGAGGCACCTTCAAGGCCGAGCTGTCTGACAGCGGCACCGGCGTGACCTTCACCCAGACCGATGATACCGCACTCAACACCGTCGCCTTTGACGTGTCTATCACCAAGGGCACCGATGCCGCCGGCGGCACACCCCCCACTGTGACCAAGGCTGCCGGTACCGATGCTGGCCCTGGCTTTACTGCCGCCGCTACTGACACAGCTGGCACTCCGGTCACTGGCGCTAACGCTGTGGATTTGTCCACAGCTCTTGACGCTACTGGTGCTGCCGCACTCAAGGCTATTACCACCTTGAATGTTGGCGGTGTAAACGTGGATCTCTCTGGTATCAATGTTGCCGCTGGCACTGCTGCCGCTGATGCTATCACCGAAATTCAGAATGCAGTTAATGCTGCGGTGCAAGTGCACAACAACGCTGGCGCTGCGGGCACCGCCGATTATACCATGGTCAAAAACGTCACAGTAACTGCTAATGGTACCACTGGCTTCAGTATTGCCTTTGATACTAACCAGCAGACTTACGCCGCTAATGCCGTGGCCGCCACCGGCGCTACCGCCACCGTGGACTTCACCGGCAAGACCGGCGCTGATGTTCTCGGCAGCACGATTTCCATCGGCGATAAGACCTACGAGTTCGTTGCGGATGCCGGCGATGTGACTGCCGGTAATGTGGCGGTCGTGGTTACTGATACTGACGCCGCCGATGCTCTGGCCGGCAAGCTGGAGACCGCCGCCAAGGCTGCAGTTCCTGCCGACGTGCTTGCTGCCAACATTGCCAAGGGCAACAATGCGGGCGTGGATGACATGAAGGTTACCTTCACCACCACCACCACCGGCGCTGCTGCAAAGCTGGATGTTGTTGCCAACGATACCACCACCGATGTGGCTGTCACTGGCGACTACAACGTCAAGACCACCGACCAGAGCCTGAAGGCGGACGCCGCCGGCGAGCGTCTGGCCAGCACCAAGTTCACCCTGACTGCGGACATGGCCTCCAACGGCTCCTCTATCCGCATTGGCGACGAGACCTACACCTTCTCCAGCGAGAAGACCAACAAGCCCAACACCATCTATGTGGGCGACTTGAACCTGACCGACGCCGCCGATCTGGCCACCGCCGCCCAGCGTCTGACCGATACCGCCGTGGCCAACACGACCTACTCCGTGGGCCAGAAGGACGGCGTGATTACCGTTACTGAGCGGCCCGGCTATACCACCGGCAATCAGAAGTACGATCTGACCACCCCGAAGGGCATCGAGGAGTCTCTGGGCTTCAGCACCGCCACCACCACCACGGGTAACGGCACCGCCCTGACCCTCCAGATCGGCGACACCTCTGATGATTATAACCAGCTGAAGGTCTCCGTTGGCGACATGCACACCACTGGCGCAATGAATATCGCCAACCTGAACATCGGCAACCAAGCTGATGCCGCCAATGCGATCAACACCATCCGCAATGCCATCAACTATGTGTCCGGCATCCGCGGCGATTTAGGTGCCACCCAGAACCGTCTGGAGCACACCGCCAACAACCTGTCCGTGATGGCCGAGA
>CANPBB010000085.1 GCA_947572235.1 uncultured Clostridia bacterium | reverse complement strand
CGTCCACTTCCTTCTGGACGATGGACTTGGGCAGACGGAACTCGGGGATGCCGTAGACCAGCACGCCGCCGGCCAAGTGCAGTGCCTCAAACACCGTCACCTCGTAGCCCTTCCGCGCTAAATCGCCGGCGCAGGTAAGGCCGGAGGGGCCGGAACCGATTACCGCCACCTTGTGTCCGTTGGAGGCGGGCTTCGCCGCCTTCTCCTGCACGTTGGCGTTGTGCCAGTCGGCCACAAAGCGCTCCAAGCGGCCGATGCCCACGCTCTCGGCCTTCAGCCCACGGACACACTTGGACTCACACTGGGTCTCCTGCGGACAGACGCGGCCGCAGACGGCGGGGAGGGCGCTGTCCTGCGCGATGATCTGATAGGCGGCTTCAAAGTCGCCCTCAGCCACCTTGGCGATAAACTCGGGGATATGGATCTGCACCGGGCAGCCGGTGACGCAGGGGGAGTTCTTGCAGTGGAGGCAGCGGGTGGCCTCGTCCATGGCCTGCTCCTTGGTGTAGCCTAAGGCCACCTCGCTGAAGTTGCCGGCGCGGACCACCGGGTCCTGATGGGGCATGGGGTTCTTCTTGGGACTCATATTAGCAGCCATAATATATGACCTATCCTTTCAAAGTTCTTCAATAAATGCCAGCGTTCTTGGGGGGAGGGGGATTGGACCGGCGCTTCTGGCGCAAATTCCCGATTTAAGACCGGCCGTCCCTCACTGCTCCGCCTGCTTGAAGAGATTGCAGGTCTCCTCCCGGGCATGCAGCTCAAAGTCGCGGTACATTGTGCCGCGGCTCATGGACTCGTCGAAGTCCACCAAGTGGCCGTCGAACTCCGGACCGTCCACGCAGGCAAACTTGGTCTCGCCGCCTACGGTGAGACGGCAGCCGCCGCACATGCCGGTACCGTCAATCATAATGGGGTTCATGCTCACCACGGTGGGGATATTGAACTCCTTGGTCAGGGCGCAGACAAACTTCATCATGATCACCGGGCCGATGGCGATGACCCGGTCGTACTTGGCACCGGCCTCGATCTGCTCCCGGAGGAGGTCAGTGACCAAGGCCTTCTTGCCGTAAGAGCCGTCGTCTGTGCCGATAATCAGGTTGGTGCTGGCTGCCTCGAACTCATCTTTAAGGATGATGAGATCCTTGTTGCGGAAGCCCACAATCAGGTCCACGTGGCAGCCCACATCGTGGAGCTTCTTGGCCACGGGATAGGCGATGGCGGTACCCACACCGCCGCCCACCACGGCCACGCGCTTGAGCCCCTCGGTCTCCGTGGCCTTGCCTAAGGGGCCTACAAAGTCTTGGATGTACTCGCCCTCGGCTTTGTGGGCCAGCTTCTCCGTGGTGGAGCCCACCAGCTGGAAGATGATGGAGACCGTGCCCGCCTCCCGGTCATAGGAGGCGATGGTCAGGGGGATGCGCTCACCGTTCTCATCCACGCGGAGGATGATAAACTGGCCGGGCTCACACTTACGGGCCACGGCGGGGGCCTCAATCTCCATCATGGTAACGGTGGGGTTCAGCACTTTCTTCTTGACAATACGATACATAGTGATTCCCTTTCCACTTCTCATTTTAAGAGCCTGTCTCCAGCCGGCATCCGGCCAAAAGGCAGGTTCCAAGACGGCAGGCAGCACCGGCCGTCCAAAAGACGTCCCGGCCCTGTCCGCCGCCCCGTTTCGACCCATAGGGGGACCTGCATACAGTGAATACAAATACAGCCCTCTGCATACCGGCGCACCCCGTACCTTGCTATTTTACCACACCCCCACCCCTCCGTCAATTTATAAACATACGCTTTTTCTACAAACTTTACCGCTATCTTTTGTCTATCGTATCGAAAAGCCTCAGCAGGGCAAAAAAACTGTGGTTTCTTTGCCCTGCTGAGGCAGATTTCGGCCAAGGGACGAAATCTGCCGGCAATTTGGAGGTATATTTTAAATTCCTAATTCCGCAAAAGCTCCACCCTTCTCCCCTCCATCCGCACAATGCCCTCCTCCCGGAGCTTGCGCAGCTCCCGCATCATGGCGCTGCGGTCGGTGCTGATGTAGTCGGCCAGCATACTGAGGGTGAAGGGAATAGTGAAGCTGCGGCTGCCGCAGCTGTAGGACTGGGTTGTGAAGTAGCACAGCAGCTTCTCCCGGATGGATCGCTGGCTGAGCACCTCCACCCGCCGGCTCAGCTGGCGAATCTGTCCGGCAGCCAAAGTAAAGAGGTTCTGCACCAGCTGGCTGTGGTGCTGGCAGGCGTTCTCGCACTGCTTCATGATATGGGCGTAGTCGATGTACAGAACTATACAGTCCTCCTCGCAGACCACGCTGATGCTGTCCCCCTCCCAAGCGGCAAAGCCTAATGGCTCCCCGAAGATCCCTCCTTGGCGCAAACGCTCCAAAATCGCCCGGTTCCCCACCCGGTCAATCCGCACCAATCGGGCGGTGCCCTCCAGCACCACCCCTACCTCGCCGCCGGAGCCGTCGTAGACACAGACCACCTCCTCAGGCTTGTAGCGCACCTGCCGCATCCGGAAGCACTCCACCATGCGCGCAACGCTGTCCTTTGAAATATCCTGAAAAATCGGGACCTGATAGACCTCCATCGTAACCTCCTCTTTCCACATCCCCGCATTCTCTCCGCCGCGTGCGCAATCTCCGCCGAATTTGCAGGCTCAGGTGCGAAAAAATCCCCGCCGCACGTTTTAATGTGCGGCGGGGATTTTGGTTTTAGTCTCCCATCGGCGCGCCGCACTGGGGACAGAACTTCCCATCGGTCAGCGTCCCGCACAGGGGGCAGGGGCGCTCCACGGGCAGGACCTCCTCTTCCTCCTTCTGACGGGCGGCCTTCAGCTCCGCCAGCTTCTCCTGAGAGGCGCGGGCGGCAGCTACTACGTCGGCAATCTCCGCCGGGGCGTCCCCCTCCAGCTGGGAGAGATACCACTCGCCCAGCGCCTTGCAGCTCTTATCCAAAGCTCTCTGCTCCGCCGCCACGGCGGCAACCAGACGGGCGCTGTCCACGGCCTCCTTGGCCTTCTCTGCGGCTACGTCGGCGATCTCCTTCGCCCGCTCGGTGGCCGCGCCAGCAAATTCCTTTGCCTTCTCGGGGAATTCCTCTAAAAACGCCATATGAAACTCCTTTCCCGGCCCTCCGCCGGTTCGGCTCCGCGCCCCTTCTCCGAGCACAGAGCGGCCCAAAAATAAAATGAAAATAAAGTATAACAGGTGCCTTGTACCCATTATACTTTATTTTCGTGTCCGGCGCAAGCGAATTTTAGCCGGCGCCGGTGAACATTCTGTAAATCCTCGCGCCCCGGCGAATCGGAAGTCACTGCCCCCGAAGCTCCCGCAGACACTTGGCGCAGACGTTCTTTCCCTTGTAGGTCTCAATATCCTTGCTCCCGTCACAGAACACGCAGGAGGGGCGGAACTTCTTGAGTACCACCGAGGAACCCTCCACATAGATCTCCAGCGCGTCCCGCTCACCGATCTCCAGCGTCCGCCGCAGCTCGATGGGCAGCACGATACGACCCAGCTCGTCGATTTTTCTCACAATGCCAGTTGATTTCATTCCTTGCTCCTCACGCTCTAAAACTATAGACATCTGTTGTTGTACAATTTCCATGAGCAGACTGCGCGGTCAAAAATCTCGTCAGATGCAGCAAAAAAGCGCGGGCGAAACCGGCCTTCCTAATGAACCGATGACAAAATTCAGGTGAGCAAGCCGTCAGGCGAAATTGTGCAGGGACTGCCCTGTGTACCCGAAATGCGGCCCCGTTCGGGGCAAAAAGGCCGTCTCTCTGATCACAGTACCACAACAATATCAGTTCCCCCCGATTTTGTCAATATTTTTCTTCCTTGTTTGTCGAATAAATTTGCAAAACAGGATAAAATCATCTCAAGCGCGCGAAATCACATCGAATATGTCATACTTTTCTGTCAAACTTGGAAAATCCTGCCTCCCCCTCTCAAGCGCCCTTGTCCGCGGGCATATCCGGCGGGGGCGGCGCTTATAGTGGAGTGAGGTGATACCCATGGCAATGGCTTGGATCTGGACAGGGATGGTGGTGCTCTCCCTAATCTTTGGCGTGCTCAACGGCACCATCGGCGCGGTGAGCGCCGCGGCGATGGAGGGGGCCCGGGCGGCGGTGGAGCTCTGCTTTTCCATGGCGGGGATTCTCTGCCTCTGGTCCGGCGTGATGGCGGTGATGGAGCGCTGCGGCCTCACCCGGGGGCTCTCCCGGCTCTTTGCCCCCCTCCTGCGCCGGCTGATGCCCAACGCCTGCCGGGACCGGGAGACCCTCTCCGCCCTCTCCGCCAATCTCTCCTGCAATCTTTTAGGCTTAGGCAACGCGGCCACGCCCTTGGGCATTCAGGCCGCTCGCCGGATGGCCCGGGGAACGGAGGGCACCGCCACCGACGAGCTATGTCTGCTGGTGGTGATGAACACCGCCTCCATCCAGCTCCTCCCCACCACCATAGCCGGTGTCCGCGCCGCCTGCGGCGCGGCGGAACCCTTCGACATCCTCCCGGCGGTGTGGCTGGCCTCGGTCCTGTCTGTCGCGGCAGGGGTGGGGGCGGCGAAGCTGTTCTCCCGGTTCACTAGAAACATTAGGAGTTAGGAATGAAGGGATCGCCTGCGGCAATGAATTGGGATTTTCAGAGCGAGGAGAAACCAAGGCTTGCTATCAAAGGTCCCCCTCCCGCCGAAACCATTCAAATTGTCCGGCGCTGCCAGACACATTCACTTCTAATCCCTCATTCCTAATTCCCGATGAAAAAGAAAGGTTGTGCTTTGCATGGATCTCTCCGCCCTTCTTGTGCCGGCGCTGCTGGCTGTCACTGCGGTGGTGGCTATGGGGCGGCACGTTAATGTGTATGATGTTCTTACCGACGGGGCCAGAGAAGGGCTCGCCGTTTTGCTGCGGATTCTGCCGCCGCTGGTGGGGCTGCTGACAGCGGTGTATATGTTCCGGGCCTCCGGGGCCATGGAACTTTTGGCCGGGGTGCTGGCTCCGGTGCTTACAAGGCTGGGGATTCCGCCGGAGACGGCGGCGCTTCTGTTGATTCGGCCCGTCAGCGGCGGCGGGGCACTGGCTATTGGCAGTGATCTGATGGCACAATATGGGCCGGACTCCTACATAGGGCGCTGTGCCGCGGTGATGCTGGGGAGTACGGAGACCACCTTCTACACCATCGCCGTCTACTTCGGCAGCGCCGGCATCCAACGGACACGGCACACCATTCCCGCCGCCCTGATTGCCGATCTGACAGGTTTTATCGCCGCCGCCTTCGCTGTTCGGCTCCTGCTTCCGTCGTAGTATGGGGAAAAACAGCACCGGGGAGATAAACCCTCCCCGATTTTTATCGGTATTGCCGCACCTCTGCATCTGCTTGTGCGGCGGTATGTCTCCTCACCGCTCAAAGGGCGGGATGCGGCGGATCAGCACCGCCGCTGCGGCACCGACGGCCATGCCTGTCAGGACGCCGGAGAGGAGGAGCACCGGCAGGTAATAAGCTGCCGCCGTGGAGCGCAGCACTATGGCCGCTACGGCAATCTGTCCGATATTGTGGCACACCCCGCCGGCTACGCTGACACCCAGCTCCCCGAACCAGTCTTGGCGGCGGAGGAGAGCCATGATCAGAAAGCTCAGCACCGCTCCGGCCAAGCTGTACCAGAAGCTGTAGGCATTGCCGAAGGTGAAGCTCACCAGCGCCACCCGCAGCAGGGACAGCGCCGCCGCCGGCTTTGGGCCCAACCGGTACAGCGCGAAGATCACCGTCAGGTTCGCCAAGCCCAGCTTTACCCCCGGCACAGCGAAGGACAGGGGGATCAATGTCTCTATATAGGACAGCACCATGGCCAGTGCCGTCAGCAGCCCATAGCGGGCCACAAGCCTCCCCTTCACGGCTCTCCTCCCTACCACGCCACCGCGTCCCAGTCCGATGAGCCGCCGCCCACCACCTTGATCATCAGACGGTGGGGCAGGCAGATGATCTGCTCCCCGGTCCGGTCTATCCAGCCGGTGCGCACGCAGGTGTGGTCGCCGCAGTTGGCCTCTGTCACCGCCGCCGCGCCGTTTTTGATGGTGAGGAGGTTGTACGCCTCCTCGCCGATGGACACCGTCCGGTCCTCTGAGAGGGGGTAGCGTCCGATCTCCTCCCCATCCTGGAGCACCAGCACCGCGGCGCCGGCGGCGGAGGGCCGCGGGAGCAGGAACAGTGTCAGGGCGGCGGCGAGGAGCAGGGCAATCAGCAGCAGGTCCCGCCGCCATCGTTTCACATCCGCCGCCCCCTTTTTCGCCGCCGTTCCCCTTTTTTCATCGGAAATCAAAAAAATGCCCTTGCAATCCGAAAAGAAATGAGGTACAATACATGTGAGATAAACAAGGCAGGGCGCAAGAGGCCAGACCCCTCCTACGCCCCTATGCAGGTGTCAACCCACCTACACAATAGCAATTGCTACGCCATCCCCTATTATAACGGACATTCCTCTCTTTGGCAAGGCCTATTTTACAGATTTGAGGCCCGCGGCACACAGTGAGTGAAAGCTCTTGTATGACCTTACGAAAGCGGTCTGTTTGGGGTTTGTGTCTGCATATTTTGCGGTGTAGGGGTACCCCTGCGCCGCGTTGTTTGTCTCAGCGGGAAGCCGCGGGGGAGTAAGCCCTCCCCCCGCGCTCTCCCGCCGGGACCATCGGACCAGGCGGCTTTGTCCTCCTGGCACTGCGAATAAACCGGACGGCCCTTTGGCCGTCCGGTTTTATTTGCGTTTCGCGCCGTTCTCTGGTATACTGGCCATAGTACAACAAAAAGGGAGGAGTTTCCTATGCCAAAGGCCGAAAAAAAGTTTGTGATCAACTATACCGCCAGCCGCTGGAAGCTGAATTCCAAAAAGAATGTGGGGGCCGTATCGGACTCCATCCGGCTCTGCGCCCCCGCCTCCTTGGAGCAGTGGCGCAGCTTCTACTACGCCAATATCCGCTCCGTCAGCCAGATTGACGCTTTAGGTTTGGCGCTGTATGACCACATCAAAAAAGATCTGCCGCCGGAGGAGCGGTTCCACCCGAACCTTCTCTCCAGCATTACAGCGCAGGACTGCACCGAGTTCATGCACACGCTGGTTATTGACCAGACTTTCAACGGCTACAGAAAGGAGCATGGTCTGCTATGAACCCCTCTTTGATGGTGGGCGACCTGCCCTTTTTCGACGCGCCCAGTGAAATTGAGGGCTCCCCCTACTGGGTTGACCTGTGGGCCGATGTCAACGGGTACAAGATCGGCCTGCAGGTGAAGCCCTCCAGCTATAAGTCCGCCAGCACCTCCCTCTACATGGGCCAGGCCCGCTCCTCGGAGGAGCGGGGACACAAGGCGTTCCGTCGGGACTTCGGCGGAACGGTATTCACCGTCATGCCCGTCAACGGGCAGCTCAGCGCCCAGATGGAGAAGAAAATCCTGGCTGAACGGGACCTGCTGCTGCAATTTCCCCCGAAGGAGCCGTAAGAACAGCCGCCACGGCTACTGGCAGCGGCACTCCACTCCCCCCGGCACGGCCCTGCTCGCCGCGATGGTGGGAAAATAGGCCCGGATCTCCTGCTTTGTCTTTACCCGGAAGGGGTATTGCTCGCTCTGGTAGCACTTCGCCGCCTGTTCGGCGGTGAGCGCCGCCATGAAGTCCCGGTGCCCTTGGAGCCTCGCCTCCGTGTGACAGTTCAGGAGCTGGGGCTCCTTTTGCAGGGCGGAGACGGCAAACTGCGCGAAAGTGGAGTCAATCTCCACCCCGATGCTGCTCCGCCCGGCGGCCATCGCCGCCAGAAGCGTGGTCCCCGTGCCCGCAAAGGGGTCGAGGACCGTGTCCCCTTGGATGGAGTACATGTTCACCAGCCGGTAGGGGATCTCGAAGGGAAAGGCCGCGCTGCGCTCCCGGCTGGTCACGTCCGCGGCCTTCTGACGCTGCCCCGTTATCTCCCACAAATCAGAGAACCAGATATTCCGCTCCTCCCAGAAGTAGGCGCTTCGCTGACGCCGGTCCCGGTCCGCGGTGAAGATCCGCTTGCCGCCCTTGCGGAAGATCAGTATGTACTCATGCTCATAGGTCACATAGGCCCCGGCAGGGTACATCCCCGAGCCCATGAACTTGTTGGGTGAGTTGGAGGGCTTGCGCCAGATGATATCCGGCAGTACGCAGTATCCCATCCCGCAGAAGGCGGAGAGAATCCGGTGGTGGTTGGAAAACAGCTGAAAGACACCGTTCAGCGTTCGGGTGGCGTCCCCTATGTTGATGCAGACCAGCCCTCCGGGGATCAGCACGCGGTCCACCTCCCGCCATACTTGGTCGAGAAGCCGGTGCATCCGCTCAAAGGCCAGCGCCGCCGCGCCCTCCCGCAGGGCCTTCGCAATCTCCTGATCCTGGGTGCAGAAGCAGCTGTCCCACATCTCAATCATCGGGTAGGGCGGCGACGTAACCACCAGCGCCACAGAGGCGTCCTGTACGGCGGGCATATGGGCAGACGTGGCGTGCAGAACCACATGGTTTGTTATCATAGCTGTGACGCTCCATTCTTTGCTTCCTTGATGGGCTCATTATAGCACAGCCGGCCTGTTCTGTCTAGCCCCCAATTTTGCTATCCGCACTATTTATTACTTCCGGCCTGAATGGTCGGAAGTAATATGTGCCATGTTTTGCTCGCCGCCGTAAACGGCGGCGAGCAAAACGGCTCAAATCAAATGCATTATTCCCGAATTTTTAATTCGTGAATAATATCTCCCGCCGCAGAATCTCTCTCCCATGGAGGCCGCTATGAAACGACTGCTCCCCCTCCTGCTCGCCCTGCTCTGCCTCCTGGGCGGCGGCTGCGCAGCGCAAAGCATGTCCCGCACCAGCTTCGCTCTGAATACCACCGTCTCCGTCACCCTCTACGACTGCCGCGACGAGGCCATTGCCGACGGGGCCATCGACCTCTGCGCCTCCTACGAGGCCATCTTCTCCCGCACCGACCCCGCCAGTGAGCTCTGCCGTCTCAATGCCGGAGAACTGACCGAGGTCTCCCCGGAGCTGGCCAGCGTCATGGAGGAGGCCCTATTTTTCGCCCAGCTCTCTGACGGAGCCTTTGACCCCACCATGGGAGGATTGGCCGACCTGTGGAACTTCTCCGGGGAGGCCCCCGCCGTCCCGGACCCCGGTCAGGTGGCCTTGGCCTTGAAGGGCGTAGGCTACGCCGGCGTGGAGATTCGCGGAGGCCAGGTGATTCTCCCTGAGGGCTGCCGTATAGACTTGGGGGCCATCGCCAAGGGCTACATTGCCGACCAGATGCGGGAGTACCTGACCAGTCAGGGCGTCACCTCCGCCATCATTGATCTGGGCGGCAATCTCTGCTGTCTGGGTACCAAGCCCGGCGGGGAGCCCTTCCGGGTGGGTATCCAGTACCCCTACCGGAACCGAAACGAGGTTATCGCCGCCATGGATGCCGCCGATCTCTCCGTTGTCACCTCCGGCGTCTATGAGCGGTACTTCGAGGAGGATGGCGTCCTCTACCACCACATCTTAGACAGCGCCACCGGCTTCCCTGTGGAAAACAGCCTCCTTGCTGTCACCGTGGCCGCCCCCAGTTCCCTCACCGCCGACGCCCTGAGTACCGCCTGCTTCGCCTTGGGCTTGGAGAAAGGAATGGCTCTTATTGACAGTCTGGAGGGTATTTACGCCCTCTTTATCACCGACGACTTCGCCCTCCACCCCTCCGCCGGGATGGAGGAGGCCTGCCGCTTGGAGGTCCTCTCCTGAGATGATTGTTACCGGGTTGACACTTTTTGTTGCTGATTTTTCAAAAAATATTGGACGGTCAAACAATTGCAGCGCAGCGGTTTGACCGTTTTTCCATAAAAAAATCCGTCAAAATCCCAGTAGAGCTGTTGACAGCGGAGGCAATAAATGTTACAATTTAGTTACAAATTTTTGAATCCCTATGAAGAAGGAGTGGTACTCTATGGCAGATGCAAAAAAGACGGAGGGCCTGATGTACAAGGGCCATCCGCTGCGCCGGGTAGGCAATATGATCTACTACGGCTCCATGGCAGATAAATACATCGTTCTCATGCAGGTACGGGAGACCAAGAAGGTTCAGGATTTAGATGTGGCCACCAAGGTCTCTGTGGAGCTTCAGCTCACCGCCCCCAATCTCAAGAGCCGGGACCGCAGCGTGAAGAAGGGTGAGAAGGACAGCCTCTACTCCGCCATCGACTTTGGCTCCGTCTGGCTGGAGCGGGCTCTGAGCGGTAAGATTTAACACCGGTGTAGCTCCAAGACCGCCGCACGGTCATAAAAGAATCCGCACCACGCAGGGTTCTATGCTTTTACGAAGGAGAATATGGGACGATGCAGTTATACAAAAGAACCTCCGGCAGGGTCCTCCTGCTGACTTTAGCCCTTGCAATGCTTCTCAGTATCACCGCCTTTGCCGAAAAGATCGGAGACGGTACCGTCACTGCCGATTCTCTCCGGCTGCGTAAGGAGGCCGGCACCGAAAGCGCGGTCCTTTCCATGCTCACCAATGGTACCAAGATGGATGTGCTGGAGGAGGCGGGGGACTGGTACTTAGTCAGCTACCGCAGTCTGATGGGCTACGTCCATCGTGACTACGTGGACTTTGCCCCGGTAATCGCCGCGGAGGAGGCAGAAACCGCTGAGGGCGAGGCCGATGCCGCCGAGGCGGCAGAGCTGGCCCTCTCCATGGTTTCGATCCAGCCGGAGGAGGAGGCGGAGAGCGCCTGCGCCTCCCTCCAGCAGGAGATTGTGGACTATGCCTGCAGCCTGATCGGCTGCCGCTACGTCTATGGTGGTACCTCTCCCAGCGGCGGCTTTGACTGCTCCGGGTTCACCATGTATGTCTATGGGCAGTTTGGCTACTCCCTGCCCCACGCCTCCTCCTCCCAAGGGGGCTACGGCACGCCGGTGGCGAAGGATGATTTGCAGATGGGCGATATGATCCTCTTCAGCAACGGCGGACCCATCTCCCACGTAGGTATCTACATAGGCGACGGCAAGTTCGTCCACGCCTCCTCCAGCCGCACCGGCTACGTGGTGGTCAGCGGCCTCAGCGAGAGCTACTGGGTGTCCCGGTACTACGGCGCCCGGCGGTTTGTGACGGAGTGATTTATTATGACATCATAGGCTCCCGCCTAATGGACGGGGGCCTATCATATTTATGCTCTGTTTGAAATGTACCCCAAGTCAAGGACAAAATGAAAGTATGCCATGAATGATTAAGG
>CANPBB010000084.1 GCA_947572235.1 uncultured Clostridia bacterium | reverse complement strand
TGCGCCCCGCTTCCCCCGAGGAGGCGGGGCTTTTCTATGCCCAGACGCCGGAGAGAGACGAGGAGCTGGGGGCCATTGGACACGTCCGCATCTACTTCGGACACAATGGGGGCAAAGGGTTTCGCCACACTTGGCGGCCCAGAGGACCCGGAGAGCTGAACACGCAGGAGTTCAGGGAGGAACTGGATGTAGTGCTCAATGACCTGCGAAAAGGGGTTCTAAGGAACCTCTCCTCCATGCGCCGGTACTGCTCTGGCAGCGGTGGAGCTATTGAGGGCGGCACCTGCTGTCAGAACTATGGCTTTACACTGGAGACAGAGCGGTATCTCTACCGCCTGCGGTGCAACCCCACAGAGGGCGACTACCAAGCATATCTCAACTGCTTCGACAAGCAGGCCCAGCAGATGGGGCTGACGGAAAAAGGGCGCCAAGTGCTCAAGGGCGCCGCTGATCCCACACTCCCCCACAGCTATGACTGGTATGTAATCGAGCACATCAACAACGCAGACCTGCGTACAGACCACCACCTCCCTCTGGAGGAGGCCATTGCCCTGTACGCCAGCCTCGACTGCGAGGACAAGCGGCTGGGCGTCACCAAGGACGGCATTGCCGCGGTGGACTTGATGATCCGCTGGGAGGGGCGTGAGTGGCTGTCCGAGGATCGCCTGAAGTTAGAGGGCTTCAAAAACGACCCAGTAGTGGCGGACGCTGTCGTCCAGCTCCAAAGGCTGTCAGATGCGAGGCTGCTTGTTGGTCGGATCACCTTCGTCGGCGGTGAAACATGGGAATACGTTGACACGCAGAAATATCTTGAGGCCATTCAAGCGGAGCTGCCCTACTATGCCACCACCGGCTTCCGCTGCGAGACCCTGACGGATGACCCAAAGGTCCGCAAGGCGGCAGATGACATGCTCTATAACCTGTACGGGGAGAAGAACCCCAAATCCTTAGCAGATTACGGCAATATCGATATGGTCTTAGGAGGGATGGAAGGATGAAGGACTTCGTTCGGTGTACCGTCCGCAGCGGTTTTCAGCAGCAGTTGGATTGTGGAACGGCATCTTTCAAAATCTGCGCAGGCATGCGGGCCGACGCGCTGCTCTTCAAGCTGGAAAAGGGGCCGTCTGTGGATTATTGGTACAGAATCCCCGTTGGAGAGGACAACGGTATCTCCTATCAGAGCGATCCGCAGTTCTGCGGCGTGTATGATAGGCAGTGCCGGAGGCTGTATCTGGCGCCGGACGCTTTGCCTTCCTTTACCGGGGGCAGGGCGCAGGCTGTAACGGAGGTCGGACCCCGCATGACGGAGGAGATCTCCGGCAGGATCAACCGATGGGTGGAGGAGTGCATCGCCAATGATCGAAACAACCTCTCTGCATATGAGATCACTGGCAGCCGGGCGCACTATGACCTGAAAAGCTATCTGGAGGACGGCGCAAAGCGGGAGGCCGTTGAGCGATTCTTTGGCGGCAGAGAACCGGATGGGCAATTCCACAGTGCGTATGCTTTGGAGGAATTGCCGGAGGAAGCTTTCCTGTCCTACATCCGAAACCCGGAGGATTTTGTCCGGTCGGAAGCGGAACAGTATATCAAAGACAATCAGGAAAAGTTTCTTCTGCAATTTTTGAAAGACGACGCGCTGCTGGCAGAGTATCAGGCGTTGGTACAGGATACCGGCAATCCCCTCCACAGGGTGAAGGCAATATCAGAGGCCATCAAGGCCAGCGGGGCCAAGACAGTGACCGTCACCGTCCAGAGAGATGGAGAGGTGCTGTCTTTCCGAACAGGGACCACGCCTCTGAGAGGACGTTACAACTCCTATAGTGCCAGTCATATCGGTATCGCCGACCGCAGGGAGTTCGAGCGGCTGTTTGGCCGGTACGCAGACTACCACGCGGAGGAGATCACGAAAATTACCTATGGCAGGCACACCATCTACGAGGCCCCGGCTGTGCAGATCGAGGACTATGGCAATACCGGCATGACGATGGGGGGGATGGAAGGATGAAGGACTTCGTTCGGGGGGGCGGCCACAGCGGTTTACAAAATTTGATGAGAGAGGAGAGGACAAAAATGCAAAAAATCGCAACAAAAGAGCTGCGGTATATGGAGGGACGGGAGGGCCTGATCCTCCAGGGCTGCGGCGGCCCGCTGGACGAGTGGGTAGATGGAATCAACCAGCTGCTGACCGAGGAGAGCATTCTGCTGAATGGCTCAAAGTTTGAGGATGTGTCCGTCTTCCAACAGGACGGTCTGACTTGTCTGTTGTTCCCCTTTGAGGGGGTGGAGTTGGATGCCGGGAAACTGGCCGTGTGGCGTCTGCAGACCCATGAGCAGTTTGGCGGCACGTGGCTGAGTGACTATGTGAACAACAGGCTGGGCGGCTTTGAGATCTCGCAGGGTCAAAAAAAGCCGGACTGCCCTCTCATCGGCGAGGATGGAAATCCCGGGGGTCTTGCGGACGATGGCGATACCGGTGTGGCGATGGGGGGTATGTGAAATGGCAGAAGAGATGCAGGCCCCGATTGCCCGCGGGGACTTTCAGGTGTGGGCGTGGAACACGTATCGCCTCTACGGGAAGATCCGGCTGGTGGACGGCTCCATTCTGGGCTGCACCAAGTATGAGCTGCTCCCGGAGGTCAACGCCCTGTTCATAGGCAGTCCGGAAAACCTCCACGCGACGATGGACCTGTGCGGACTGTACGATAAAAGACTGGGGGAGTTCCGCTTCATCACGAAGGAGTTAGCCGCCGTTGTGGACGGTCTGGCTGCATGGGAGCTGTGGAAAGGCTCCAGACAGGGACTGAACCTCCTGCGGTTGGTTACCTCCTACGTTGAATACGCTGCTGCGCATGGATACAAAACCAGACCATATATGGAGGAATACAACCAGAAAGCACAGACGGTACAGGCGGGCTTGGATGCCATGACGGTCTATGCCGGCGTACTGGCGGCGCGAAGAAAGGCGGGTGCGGTCTTGGAGCTGCGGAGTCTGGCGATGGATATGCGGGCGTTCTGGCAGGACGGTCTGTATACGATCTACGAAAAGGCTGGGTTAAAGATGGAACAGCGGTATGCGGAAAGATTTGACCGGGCAGTGACCACCGCCAGTGAGTCCGGTCAGCCCCCGGTGTTCAGCGCGAAAAAAGCACGCGCCATTCTCCGCGGCCTGAGTGTTCACGCGGAGGAAGAAGCGGTTGGCAATGGCAGCCTGTATGCGGTCTGGCGCTGTTCACATCTGGTGAGACGGATCTTAATTGAGCATCCCAGAATCAGGAAGGATTTCTGCGGCAGATTTGAACCAGATTTCCGCAATCAGTACACCGAGCTCAAAAGTGCCGGCTGCATCAGCCTGCCAGACAAGGAGCCGCCGGCAAAAGGAATGGAAATGGGAGGCATGTAGATGCATCAGATACCAAAGGGCTGGCTGGATTTTCTCCGGGAGCAGTTCCCGCAGGGCAGCCGGATTAAGCTCAGAGAGATGAAGGATGACCCCTGCCCGTTGGAGCCGGGGAGCATGGGGACGCTGGAGGGCATTGATGACGCCGGCCATTTTCTGGTGAGCTGGGACAGCGGCCGGGGATTGAACTTGGTGCTGGGGGCGGACAGCTTCTCTGTCCTGCCGCCTGAGACGCATCTCCTCAAGCTGTACGCGCCCATAACCGCCGACCTGTATGAACCCGGCGAGTTTGGCGACATGGACGAGTATGGAAGTCCGCTGAACGGGCGAGACCTCCGCTGTTATGCGGATAAAATATTGGCGGCGCTGATCCGGGAACGGATGCCGGAGGAGGCAGAGCGGGGTGTTATGCACTGGTATGACGAGGATGACGCCGTAAAGCAAAAGGTCCATTCCGCCCTGTTCACCGTGGAGGAGCGGGAAGGCCGGCTGTGGGCGGTAGTGGAATGCCAGGTGGCCGGGACGCTGACGCCCGTGGAGCTGGAGGCCTTAACGGACTATCTTGGCGGGCAGATGGCGGACGGCTGGGGCGAGGGCTTTGAACAGCGTGGGATCAAGCTGGAAGGCGGCTCCGAGCTGTACGTCCATCTGTGGCAGGGCGAGGGCTGGAGCATCATGCCGGAGAAAGGGCGATTTGATCCCCGCTTTGCGGATGGCCTGCCGGAGCTGTGCTTCTCCATCCTGCCCAGTACCGGGGCGCTCATCTGCATCAAGAGGGGGGAGAGCGGTTACTATCCCTCGGACTGGAGCACGGAGGACCCGGTCCAGAACAGGGAGCTGGCGGACTACAACAACCAGCACCTCGGCGTCACCGCTGCCCAGCGTCTGGCGATGGAGGCCGGGTCCATGCATGGCTGGAACTGCCCAGCCGCTGATCCCAAGACATATGAGCAAGGTCTGCAGACGATGGGAGGGATGGGCCTTGACTAAGGTATTCCATATCCGTGCCCTGAACAGCCCCAACGGGGACTTCCGGGAAGTGGAGCTGGACCTGCCGGCCACGGATTATGTGCTTCTCGACGCAATGGAGCAGCTTCGGCTGGAGGACGGAAAGCGTCCGTATCTGGAGTTCCGTGCCGCCGAGGAATACGACTACTTGAACAAGCGCATTCAGGAGGCAGACATCTTCCGTCTCAATGCCTTGGCCAAGCGGCTGGCGGAGCTGGACATGCGGGGCATGGCCGTCTTTGAGGGGCTGGTCTGCATGGCTATCCGAAAAGGCGGAGGAACCATCCCTATTGGCAGCCTGATCGACTACGCCTACAGCGGGGAATGCTGCCATGTGGTGGAAGACATTTTGACCGATGAAGAGCTGGGCGTGTTCCTTGTGGAGAATGGATTCATCCCGGAAGCGGAGGATCTCTCCGATAAGGCTCTTGAGCTGCTGGACTGCACGCGCATTGGAAAGACGCACCGGGAGGCGAAGGGCGGTGCATTTACCAGCTTCGGCTATGTGGAGCGGCACAGCGAACTGTGTCAGGTCTACAAAACCTTGGATTTCACGCCGAAACAGCCCGCGCACACCATCCTGGCGGCAACATTTGACGGAGACCGGGTGGCATTCCCATTTCCGGCGAACATCCCCATGGGAACAGAGCCGGTGTGCTGTTTGGACTGCGCAGTGCCGTCCCTCATCGGGCTGACTGGTGGAATGGAGACTGTGGATCTGCTGGCCCGGCGGTTGGCGAATATGAACGGTACGGACCTGTGCAAGTTCAAGGCGCTGGCGGAGGCGGTCTGCTGTCGAGATCTCAGTCAGGCGAAGCGCCTGCTGAGTACGCTGGAGGAGTATCTCTTCTCCCCGGAGTACCGCACCCCCGCCGAGGCTGCGGAGGGGGAGCTGGCGATCATACTGGACGAGAGGGCGGCGGCGCTGATCCGAAAGCACCTGAATCTCCAGCGGTACGGCGAGGACCTGCTCCGGCAGAGGAACACCGTCCTGACCAGCTACGGGCTCATTGAGCGGCGGGACGGTCAGCCGATGCAGTCCATGGAAGTGCAGCCTGCGCAGGGTGGAATAGAGGGGGTGATTGGCATGGGTACAGCCTAAAGCAGGCAGGGGGATAAAGCAATGAAACAATGAGGGGCCGTTTTTTCCGAAAGGGACAAGGCGGCCCCTCTTTTTCTATGCCCTTTTTCGGGAAGGCGGTCCCGGAAAGGAGACAGATATGACACAGGAGGAACAGCTGACGGCCTATCTGAGGACCGCCTGTTATGGCCGGCGGAACATCATCAGCGGCACGGCGCTGGAGCGGGCTGTGGGCCTCAGCGGTACGGACCTGCGCAAGCTGGTGAACCGCCTGCGGCGAAAGGGCGTCCCCATTGCCAGCAGCCGCACCGGCTACTGCTATGCCGCCACCGCCGGCGAGGTCTATTCTACCATCCGCCAGCTGCGGCAGATGGCGGATGGCTTGGAGAAAGCCATTGCAGGGCTGGAAAGGGCGCTGGAGCGGTTTGGGGAGGCGGGACCTTGAAGAGCATAATCCCTTGGGTGGGCGGTAAGGGGAAGCTCCTCTGGCTGCTCCACCGCCTATCGCCGCCCCGGTACAGCCGGTTCGTGGATGTGTTCGGCGGCAGCGGCACTGTGATCCTCAACCGCCCCCTCCGTCTTGGCTGTGAGGAGATCTACAACGACTTCAACAGCAATCTGACCAACCTGTTCTGCTGTGTCAAGGAGCGGCCCATGGCCCTGCTCCGGGAGCTGGGGTTCCTGCCCCTGCACAGCCGGGACGACTTCAAGGTGCTGCACAGGTTTTTCGATAGGGATGAGATCACAGATGACTACTTGTCGGAGGAGCTGGCGCTGACGGAGGTCCTCCTGCCGCCCCCGGAGGCGGCGGCCATCCGCCGCCTGATGCTGGAGCGGGCGCCCCGCGGCGATGTCCACAGGGCGGCGGACTACTTTAAGCTGATCCGCTGCAGCTACAGCGGGACGGGGACCTCCTTCGCCGGCAAGCCCTGCAATATCCGCCGCTTCTTCCATCTGGTCTGGGAGTGCTCCCGCAGTTTGCAGGATGTGGCGGTGGAGAACAAGGACTTCGAGGGCCTGATCCGGCAGTATGACCGGGAGGATACCTTCTTTTACTGCGATCCCCCCTACTACGAGGCGGAGTGCTACGCCGTGGCGTTCCCGCGAAGGGACCACCAGCGGCTCCATGACCTGCTGGCGGGCTGCAGAGGGTATGTGATGGTGTCCTACAACTTCTGCCCCTATATCTGTGAGCTCTACAAGGAGTTCTATATCTTCCGCGTTGCCCGGCCCAACAGTATGTCCCAGGCGGCAGGGAGCGAGTACGAGGAGGTGGTGATGACCAACTACGCCCCCTGCACAGAGACCACACCCGACCGGCAGCTCACCATGTTTGAAACCGGCGGGCAGGATGGGGACGGGCGGCGGTATCAGCTGATCCATGCACCAACAGTCCCATTGAAACGATTATAAGGAGGAACTACAGCATGAAATTTGTCAAGGAGCTGGTGACGGCGGGCACCCATATCCCCGCCGCCGCCCTGTACCTCAGCGGCTTGGGGGACTCGGAGCGGCTGGAGCTGCACACGCTGGACGGGGCGGCGGTACTGCTGCGGGGCGGCATGACGGCGGCGGAGCTGCTTACCACCGCCCAGTCCCTGCACACGCTGTCTATGGAGCTGGTCACCCATCTGGCCCAGATCTGCGGGCCCTGCACCGGCTGTGAGAACGGCTGCCCGGTGGAGCTGCTGGAGGGCTCGGAGATCCCCCTGCCGGAGCCGCGGGAGGAGGGGAACGGTATCCCGCCTGTGGCGCTGCTGGATATCATAACCTCCTCCGGCATCTGCCTCAGCGGCCTGCGGGAGCATCTGTCCAGCGGGGATATCGTCTATGGCATCTGATTTCCCCTATGTCTACCCCTATTCCCACGGCGAGGCCCTCCGCCGCGGGGAGGGAGAACATCACGATTCCAGCTTTCGGCTGAACGTGCAGTGCGCCAGAGACATCGAGGACGCCATCCGGGCGCATTTCCATGAGGCAGATGGGAGTTTGGGAGAGCAATGTGCCCAGTCCGTACTGGAGAAGTTCGGCTTCAAGCGGGTGACCTTCGTCCTCGCCAACTCCTTGGAGGAGCTGCGCCGGTCGGCCTGTAAGCACCTGATCTGCGATGAGACGTATCAGTGGGGGCGTGGGACATCCGTTCCCCCGGACGGTGTGTATAACCGCTATTACGCGGTGGATACCGCCGTGCCGCTGCTGGAGGCGTTCATCGTGCAAACCAGAGAGGCGTATCAGGCGCTGGGGCTGTTCAGAGCGGAGCACTGCGTTGGTGGCCGAGATACGCAGGACTACACCGGCAAGGTGCTTGTACTGAGTCCTGACACCCTTCGGGAATGCTGCTGGGACTCCCGCAATCAGCTCTGGCTGGGGGAGGGCGGCTTCGGCTGCGGCCCACATTCCGCGGGGCGGGCAGTCTATGCCACCTGTCTGGGAGATGGGGAGCAGACCCGCTGGAACCGGTCCGACTTTATCGGCGTGCTGGATGAGCGGTACCTGCCGGACTGGGCGCGGGAGAAGTTGGAGGCGCTCCGCGGTTCCAAGCAGGCGCAGGACAGCAGTCCCGCTATGGGCGGGATCTCTATGGAATGAGAAGCAAAATGATGTGATGATGAGGAGAAGACCATGAAGAAAGATACCGCGCCACCTCCCGCTCCCCAGCGGGAGGTTCTCCCTATGCAGGCGGAGGTGAAGATCCATTCCCTGCACACCGGTGGCTCTGTTTTGGCGGATGCGTCCATCACCCTGAACGGCTGCTTTGCCGTCCGCGGTGTGCGGGTGATGAATGGCAGCAACGGGCCCTTTGTCTCCATGCCCAGCTATAAGACCCAAGGAGGTTACAAGGACGTCTGCTTCCCCTGTACAACAGAGTTCCATCAGGAGCTCCAGAAAGCGGTCTTGGACGCCTACCGGCAGGCGCTGACCCAGATCCCCCAGCGCCAGAATGAGAACAGGGGGCAGGAAGCACCGTCTGCCCCGGAAATGAAGATGTGATCCTTTTTCTTGAAAGAAAAAGGATCAAAAAGAACTTTCCTGCTGCTCTTTCGTCCGCTGTGATCTCAAAATTTCCGCACAGTGACGATAGAGCGGTTTTTAATGAAAAGATACAAGGAGGAACTGACCATGAAACGAGTAATGACCCTGTGCCTGACGGCGCTGCTGCTGATCGGCACACTGGCCCCCGCCGCATCGGCGGCGGAGAATGCGGCCCCCTGCTACCCCACCTCCGTGACCCGGAGTGAGGACGGCGGCGAGATCCGCAAGGTCTACGACCTGTCCCCGGAGGAGGACCCCGCAGGCATCCCCCGCTCCGACTTCGAGCAGGACGGTTTCCGCTATACGCTGGTGGACCTCCTGAAGCAGGAGGCCCCGGCGTATGAGGAGCGCAGCCACACGGAGACGGTATCGCTGGAGAGTAAGAGCAGGGACATGGCCTCTGTGCTGGCCCTGCTGCCCCAAGAGCGGGAGTTCGTCACGGAGGACGGTCTCACCGGCACCCTCACGCTGAAGCTGGACACCGTGCAGATTGAGACGGCGGGGTACGGCAGCGCCACCAAGGAGGTGTCCGCCAAGCGCAGTTACCCTAACTTGGTGGGGCAGGACACCCAGTATATCCCCAAGACCATTGAGGAGGATGGCCGCACCCTGACCTTGCAGAGTGTCGATTGGCAGACGGACAACACCACCGCCATGGACGGCTATGCGGTGGGGGACCGGTTTACCGCGGTGGCCACCTACAGCGGCACCGCCACCAGCAGCTACGTTACCGGCTATACCGTCACCGCTGAGTATGCGGGGACGGTCAGCCGGATCAATCTGGACAAGGTGCGCTATGTGGCCGTCTATGAGGGCGCGCCTCTGACCCCCGTCCCTGTGGTCCCGGAGCAGCCGGCCGCTGTGTTTCGGTGGCGGTATGTGCTGATCCCCTTGGGCATAGTGGCCGCTGCCGGCGCCGGGATTGGCGCTGTGCTCTTTATCAAGCGCCGCCGTGAGGAGAGCGGAGAGGAGGAGAATGGATGAAAAAGCTGTATCTGTTGCTGTTTGCCCTGCTGATCGCGCTGGCGATCCCCGCCAGCGCGCTGGAGTACACCGTGGATGCGCCGGAGGGCGCGGACTACGGTTTGCCCACCTCTGTGGAGCCGGTCTATACGGCAGACCGGGGCGAGCGGAGGAATGAGGATGTGAGCAAGAACGCCGCCCTGATTCCCCCCGGCTTTGGCACACCCAGCGCCGATACCCCGGACACAGGGGCTTACCTGACCCCGAACTTGGCCCCCGGTGGAAAACCGCTCTCCGATGCGGTGGTGGGCGGCACTGTCCAGTTCCCCGGCGGCGCCGTCCCGGACTATGGCGGTACGAGCTATACCAAGTATACGGATCTGACCTCGGACCTCTACTATAAGGACGGGAGCATCGGGGTGCTGAAGGCGCCGGGGATCAAGCTCTCCGTCCGGGTCTACGAGGGGACGGGTGCCGCAGTGCTGAAGAAGGGTGCGGGCCACTTTGAGGAGACCAGCGTCTGGGACGGCAACGTGGCCTTTGCCTCCCACAACCGGGGCGCCAGTGACTACTTCGGTAAGCTCCACACCTTGGAGGTGGGCGACACGATTTCCTACACCACCAAGCTGGGGACACGGACCTATGAGGTGGTCTCTGTGGCCAAGGTCAGTGAGACGGACCGGAGCGGTCTGGCCTCCAGCACGGAAAATATGCTGACGCTGTACACCTGTGTGCGGGATCAGCGGGAGTATCGCTGGTGTGTACAGGCTGTGGAACGCTGACTTGCACAAGTTTTTGCCGCTCTTTTCTCCATTTTCGTCTATTCCATTTGGAGGATTTTTTTGGTAGTGTGTAGACTATAAGAATCCCCAAACGATGAGAAAGAGAGGAGCAGAGCAATGAAAAAGTTTTTAGCAGGTATTCTGTGCGGTGCGGTGATTTTTGGCGGGGTCAACGCCTACGCCGCTGTGCTGGCGGAGCGGAGCAGTCACAAGGTTACGGTGGATGGGGTGCCAGTGGCGGTGGAGGCGTATGTGATTAATGGCAGCAACTACTTCCAGCTCCGGGATCTGGGGAGGCTGCTGGATGTGGGTGTGGCGTGGAACAACGCTACACGGACTGTGGAGATCTCCACCGGTGAGGGCTACACTGAGGAGGAGCCGGGGCAGACGGTGCCTAAGCCTTCTACAGGGAATGCAGGGGAGGATTTCTACGATATCCGGGTGGAGATCGTGAACATGACCAACGACCTGCGCCGGCAGAACGGCCTCCCTGCCCTTACCATGGACGATGATCTTATGGCGGTAGCCCAAGTGCGGGCGGATGAGGTGGCGGCAACACTGGCCTATCGACATGAGCGGCCAGATGGGCGAAAAACAAAAACCGCCGCTAAATACACCGGAGACTTTCGTTACGGCGAAAACTTAGGTGCAAAAGATTTGGGTGGACGTTCACCGGAAGGCATACTTGCTGAAAAGCAGTTTAATGGTTGGAACCAATCCACTGACCATCGAGAAAATATACTGTACGATGTCTATCACTCTACTGGTGTTGGAATTGCACAAGACCGCTATGGGATGTACTATATCGTCCAATCATTTGCAGGAGGTGATTATACAATAACCGGGATAGATGCTCCGGTCCTAAGTAAGTAAGCCAAACAGGTGTCCTAAAGAGGTGGTCATACCTTGACCACCTCTTTAGGATTTTTTCTTTTGAGATGGCCGGAATTTTCAGAAGACGCTGAGAATTCCGGTCGAATTTGTTGTTTAAGGAGAAACATCATGAAAAAAAGATTGTTTTCCCTGCTGCTGGCAATAGTCCTTATTGTCAGTATGCTGCCTGTGGCGGCTTTTGCCGCATCTGATACCGGCAATGGCATTGCTGTTACAAGCAACCCCAACCACTGGATCAGACGCACGAACCACCACGGTTATGACTACACCTACAAGCCGC
>CANPBB010000083.1 GCA_947572235.1 uncultured Clostridia bacterium | reverse complement strand
CAACGTCATGGTCCTCCGGGACGGCAGCGTGAAGGTGGCCGACTTCGGCATCGCCTGCCTCTCCAGCAAGCAGACCATGTCCTCCAAGGAGACCATGGGCAGCGTCCACTACATCTCCCCGGAGCAGGCCAAGGGGGAGTGGACCGACGCCCGCTCAGACATCTATTCCGCCGGCGTGGTGCTCTACGAGATGCTCACCAACCGCCTGCCCTTCGAGGGGGATTCCCCGGTGTCCATCGCCATCCAGCATTTCTCCGCCGTCCCTCTGAACCCCCGGGAGATCAAAAGCGACATCCCCGAGGCCTTGGAGCAGATCTGCATGAAGGCCATGGCTCCCCAAGTCAAACAGCGGTACGCCAGTGCCGAGGAGATGATCCACGACTTGGAGGAGTTCCGCAAGAACCCGGAGATCAACTTTGACTATGACCTTCTCGACCTGCGCAGCAGCGTCACTGACGAGCCAACCCAGTCCATCGACGCGCGGGAGCTCCACAGCCTGCGGGAGAAGGAGGACGACTACGACGACAGGGGAGGCGGCGGCATGTGGAAAAAACTCCTGATGACCGTGACCGCCATCGCCCTCAGCGTGGCGCTGATCTACGGGCTCTACCAAGTGATCCTAAACAGCTTCGCCCCGCCGCCGGTGACGGAGTTTGAGGTGCCAAACCTCATCGGCATGACCGTGGAGGCTGCGGAGGCCGACCCGAGGGTAAAGGACATCTTCACCATCGTTGTGGAGGACACCATCAACAACGACGAGTACCCCGCCGGCCAGATCATCCATCAGGACCCGGAGCCGGAGCGGAAGAAGAAGAGTGACTTCGTCATCACGGTTCTCGTGAGCAAGGGGGTTCAGTCCGATAAGATGCCCTCCATTGTCGGGCTGGAGCGGACCAGCGCGGAGATCATCCTGAAAAACCTGCGCTTGGACCTGCAGGTGGTCATAGGGGAGGAGGTTTTCTCCGATGAGTACCCAGCGGGACAGGTTATCAAGAGCGTCCCCGCCAAGGATGATATCATCTCCAAGGGGGACACCGTCACCCTCACCATCAGCAAGGGCAAGGACCTCAAACCGGTAACGGTGATCTCCTTCCTCACCATGACCCGCGAGAAGGCGGAGCAGGAGGCCGTCCAAACGCTGGGCCTGAAGGTAAAAATTGTCTCCGCCCCCGGCGCGGAGCCGGCGGGCACTGTCATCGGGCAGAACATCGTTGCCGGCACCAGTGTGCTCCAAGAGACGGAGATTGAGCTTACTGTCAGCGACGGCAGCTTAGCGGAGGAGCCGCCCATTGAGGACGGTGACTTTGAGGGCGGGGACGTGGATACACCCTCCACAGACCCGGACGGCGATGACTGAGGGCCGGATCGTCAAGGCCCTCAGCGGCTTCTACTACGTGCAGACAGCGGAGGGCCTGCTCCAGTGCCGGGCCCGGGGAAAGTTTCGTAAGGACGGCCTCTCCCCCTTGGTGGGAGACCGTGTGGAGGTGCGCACCTTAGAGGACGGCAGCGGCATGGTGTGGGAGATTGCCCCCCGTCGAAACGCCTTTGTCCGCCCCGCAGTGGCCAATATCGACCAGCTGGTGATCATCGCCTCAGAGGCGGTGCCGGAGACCTCCCCCTTCCTCATCGACCGCATGGCCGCCATCGCCGAGCTGAAGCAGTGCGGCGTACTGCTGGTGATCAACAAGTGTGATCTGACCCCGCCGACGGTCTTGCCCCCCATCTACCGCGCCGCCGGTATCCCCATCTGCTGTGTCAGCGCGGAGACCGGCGCGGGAATGGAGGAGCTGTCGGACCTGATCTCTGACAAGCTGTCTGCCTTTACAGGGAACTCCGGCGTAGGGAAATCCAGCATATTGAACCGCTTGGACCCCCGTTTTGCGCTCTCCACCGGGGAGATCAGCGAGAAGCTGGGACGGGGACGGCACACCACCCGCCATGTGGAGCTGTTCACGCTCCAAAGCGGCGCGGAGGTGGTGGATACACCGGGCTTCTCCACCTTCGAGGAGGAGGAGCTGAACCTGCAATTGAAGGAGGCCCTGCCGAAGACCTTCCGGGAATTCGCCCCCTACTTGGACGCCTGCCGCTACGCCGGGTGCAGCCACACCCGGGAGAAGGGCTGCGCCGTGCTGGCGGCGGTCCGTGCCGGAGCGATCCACCCCAGCCGCCACGAGAGCTATCTGCGTCTCCACCGGGAACTGAAGGATCTGCGGGAGTGGAACCAGAGGCGAACATGATAAAATACCCGAGGCGTACACGCCTCGGGTATTTTATATCCCTGAACACGGTCCCCTTCAGCAGAAGAGCACACCGCATCTGTTTCCCGCGGCGTGGCATTTTGCGCGCATCTGGTAACACCGCCCCGCCAGTTGTATATACTGGTAATGAATCCACTGAAAGGGGGCGGACTTATGCGAAACGGCTGTCAGATGGTGGGTCTGTGCGCACTGGCGCTGGGTCTTGGTATCCTGATCACGGCAATTTTTCCGGTAGGGTTCCTCCTCTTTCTCATTTCATTCCTGCTCATCGGTTGCGGATGGGCCTGTATGAGACGAAGGTAAGGAGTGTATTGGTATGAAAGTCGTCATTGTCAAACCGCCGAAGTTTGTGGGCACGATCCTGCGCAAGCTCTTCAAAATCCAGTCATAAACCTCCTCCCTCCGGCATAGAGTTGCGGTAGAACTCAGGAATCTGTATACACCGCCTCAAAAAACCGCTTCGTCTGTGCATACAGGTTTTCCAATCATGCCAAGGGGAGGATACCATGGAACTGCGTTTGAAAAAAGAGGACTTTGATTACTACGAGGCCGTGTCCGAGACGCCCTTCTCCTTTGAGACCACCCAGGAGGCCATCGTCCCGGACTACTGCGCCGATGTAGCCCGCATTGTGGACACCACCGGCTGTGTGCTGATCCACAACAAGGAGCTGACCCCCGATGGCCGCATCGAGGTCAACGGTGTCATCAAAGCCACGGTGCTCTTCGTTCCGGAGGCCGGCCACGAGGTCTGCGCCCTGCACCTGTCCGTGCCCTTCCACAACTACTGTGACGGCAGGGACCTGAGCGAGTGCAGCCGCTACAGCGTCCGCGGGGGCCTTCGGAGCATCGACTCCCGGCTCCTCAATCCCCGGAAGCTGCTGACCCGGGCGGAACTCACGCTGGAGGTCTGCGCCTACCGGCCCAAGACAGTGGCCCTGTGCACCGCCGCCGAGGAGGGGGAGGAGGGCCTCCAAGTCTTGGAGGACAGCGCGGAGACCACCGTGATTACCGACGTGATGGAGCGGGAATTCACCTACATAGAGGAGCTGACCCTCTCCGCCAGCCGCCGGGGCGTCCAAGAGATTTTAGACGCCCGCACCGCCGTCTACCCATCGGAATCCAAGATTGTGGGGAACAAGCTGGTGCTCAAGGGCATCGTCCGGGGGGAGATCCTCTTCAAGGACGAGGCCGGTGAGATAGGCAGCCTCTCACAGGAGTACCTGTTCTCCCAGATTGTGGAAACCACCGCCTCAGAGGACAGCGGCTTTGCCAAGGCCGTGTACGATCTCACCGGCTACGAGTACCAGATCGGCTCGGAGAACAGCAGCGACGACACCCACACCGTCACCATGTCCCTGCACATCCGCACCTACATAGAGGTGATGGAAACCAAGCAGCTCCAGTTTTTAAGCGACATGTACAGCACCCGCAAGGAGCTGACCTTAGAGCGGGACACCCTGTCATTGACGGAGAACGTCCGCTCCTTCACCCGCAAGCAGTCCATGCGGGAGGTGCTGGAGACAGCGGTGGCGGTAAAGCAGGTGGTGTACACCGTGGTCAACTGCGGCGCCTGCACCTGCCAGAGCGGGGAAAACGGCACCATGGCCGAGGCATCGGTGACGGTGAAGTGCCTGTACTTGGACGAGAACGACACCCTCCTCTTGGCGGAGCGTGAACTGAACATCAAGGGAGAGACTGAGGTAGGGGAGGAGGAGAGCCCTAAAATCCGCCTCCAGTGCCCCGGCGAGCTGACAGCGGCCCCCTCCCCGGAGGGCATCGAAGTCCGTTTCCCGCTGGAGTTTTGGATCACCACCGGCAGTCAAATCCAAAAGCCCTGTGTGGCCTCTGGCTCAGTGGAGGATCTGCCCGCCGGGGGAGAGCGGTCGGCCTCTCTGGTTTTGCGGAAGTTCGACAAGGGCACCAAGCTGTGGGACATCGCCAAGATGTACCGCACCACCGGCGCGGACATCTTAGCCGCCAACCAGCTCACCAGCGAGGGAGAGATCTCCTCCGACAAGCTGCTGCTGATCCCCCGGCACAAATAAGAAGCTGCAACAATAGCCTCAGCACATATCTGCACCTATTGGCACAGTTTATAGAGGGCTGGCCGCGGGAGCAATCCCGCGTGAAAAGGGCACGCGATACATCTGTATCGCGTGCCCTTTTCTTAGAGCCTGTTTAAAATCTCCCTGCGCATGTCTTGGCGGCATATTTTCCGCCCTGACTGCGTTAAAAATCCTTGCCATCCGTCAGGATGCCTGCGGATTTTTGCCTTGCAGGGCAAAAAATCCACTCGCCAATCCATACACGTCGAGATATTAAACAGGCTCTTACTCCTCCGCCACCTGTCGGGCGGCGGTCCGATACCACTGAAGCGTGGTGTCTATACAGGTTCTGCCGGAACAAGGGAAGCCCCTTTCCGCTCCGATATCACCTTATCCACCTTGGCCTTGTGGGCCACATCGGTGAGGTACCTGATCACATCGCTTCTGGTGACAATGCCGCAGAACAGGTTCCGATCATCCACCACAGGGACAAAATTCTGCTTCTGAATCTGGTCCATCACCTCATCAATGGAGGCCACAATGGTCAGCGGAGGGCAGAAGTCATGACGCATGATGTCCGCGATCCGATAGTGCTCATGCTCCCGGAGGTCCATGGTGCCGGTCTGTATCAGATGGCGCAGAAAATCCCCCTCACCGATGCAGCCATAAAACTCTCCGCTCTCCTTCAGCACAGGAATGGCGGTGTAGCCATGGCGGATGAACCTCTCCAGCCCCTGACGGACGGTCTGGTTCTCCTTTAAGTAGACAGTGTTGACCTTCGGAATCAAAAACTTTGCAATATTCATAGGCAGTACCCTCTTGCTCTCCTATTGATTGGAGAAGTTCGTCAGAAATTGCTTGGTCCGCTCCTTTTGGGGGTGGTTGATCACCTCCAAGGCTGGACCCTCCTCAACAATGTACCCCTCGTCCATAAAGATGATCCGATCCGCTACATCCCGGGCGAAGGCCATCTCATGTGTGACGATGATCATAGTGGTATTCCGCTCTGCCAAGGACCGGATCACCCGCAGCACCTCCCCTGTGAGCTCCGGGTCCAGGGCGGAGGTAGGTTCATCAAAGCACAGGATATCCGGGCGCAGTGCCAAGGCTCTGGCGATGGCCACCCGCTGCTGCTGTCCGCCGGAGAGCTGATGGGGGTAGTTGTCCATCCGGTCTTGGAGTCCCACCTGCGTCAAAAGATCCTCCGCCCCGGCGCGGATCTCCTGTAGGATGGCCCTCTTGTTGGCCTTGAATCCCTCCTGCTCTTGGGCCAGAAGCTCTCTGGCCAGCATCACATTTCTCAGGGCGGTGTACTGGGGGAAGAGGTTAAAATTCTGGAATACCAAGCCAAAGTGGAGCCGTTTCCGGCGGATCTCACTCTCCCTCTGGGTGGTGAGATCCGCGGCGTCAAAGATCACCTGCCCATCCACGGCAATCTGCCCGCCGTCCGGCCGCTCCAAAAGGTTCAGGCACCGAAGCAGCGTGGTCTTGCCGCTGCCGGAGGAACCGATAATAGCGATAGCCTGCCCCTTCTCCAAGGAGAAGCTGATGTCATTGAGCACTTGGATATTGCCGAAGTGCTTCTCAATATTGCGTACTTCCAGCACAGACATACCGTCACCCCCTCAGCGGAAATAGGAGAGCTTCTTCTCCACCCAGCCAAAGAGCAGGGTAAGAAAGCCATTGAACAGCAGGTAGTAGACGCCGGTGAAGAAGATCGGCCAGAGCAGCCCCGCATAGCCGTGGGACCCCTTGAGGAAGGAGTAGCCCGCCCAGATGACCTCCTGTAAGGAGATAATCCGGGCCAAAGAGGTGTCCTTCACCAAGGTGATGATCTCGTTGGACATGGGGGGCACAATGCGCTTGATCATCTGGAGCAGGGTAACGCGGAAGAAGATCTGCCCTCTGGTCATGCCCAACACCAGTCCCGCCTCCAGCTGTCCCACCGGGACGCCTTGGATGCCGCCCCGGTAAATCTCAGAGAAGTAGCAGGCGTAGTTGATGATGAAGGCGACGGCCGAGGCCATAAACCGGCCGGACTCGCCGCCGGGCCAAGGACTGCCGCTCTCCAGCACGTAGCCGGGGATGTAAAAGAGGATCAGCAGCTGGAGCATCAGCGGCGTTCCCCGGATGATCCACACAAAGGTGCGGGTCAACCAGCGCAGGGGCGCAAAGCGGCTCATAGACCCGAAGGACACCACCAGCCCCAGCGGCAGCGCGCCGATCAGCGTCACAAGGAACAGCTTTAAGGTCTGCAGGAACCCCACATTGAGAGCGCCCACTACTGTCATAAACATAAGTATACCACCTTATTCTGTGTTTGTATAGAGGATTTTGTTAAATCAGTCACAAAATGCTGTGCCCATAAAACCAGTCAAAAGCAGAGGGCAAAATCGTCCTCTGCTTTTGATGAAGTTTTCGTCCCCAGCCTTACTGCGGGATCAGACTGCCGGCAATGCCGTACCGATCGGCGATGCTCTCCATGGTGCCGTCCTCATAGGAGGCCTTAAAGAACTCGTTCAGTGCCTCAGCCAGATCGGAGCCCTTCCGGAACCCCACGCCGTAGTTCTCCTCATTGAGAGCCACCGTGTGGGTCAGGTTGGCGTAACTGGTGCCCTCACCAGTCATGGCCACAGCCATCAGATAGTCGATGACAGCGGCGTCAGCGGTACCGGCCTGAACCTCCAGCAGGGCAGTGGCTTGATCCTGCACAGGCGTACACTCGTTGCCCAAGGCCTCCGCCTCGGCCTGACCGGCGGAGCCATTCTCTGCGGCGAACACCAGCCCCGCCAAGCTCTCCTTGGTCTGATACTGTTCCGCCTTGTCGGCGGGCACAATCACCACTTGGGCGTTGTTGAAGTAGGGGTTGGAGCACTCCATAGAGCTGATTACCTCATCGGTCAAGGTCATGCCGTTCCAAACCACATCCACTGTCTTGCCCTCCAGCTCCATCACCTTGTTGTCCCAGTCGGCAATAATCTGGAACTGAGGGGTGACACCCAGGCTCTCAGCAAAGGCCCGTGCCATATCGGCGTCAAAGCCGATCCACTGGCCGTCAGCGTCCTGATAATCCATGGGTTCAAACTCTGTGATCCCAATAATCAGGGTCCCTTTCTCCTTGACATACTCGCCGTCGCTCTTGCTCTCATCCTTTTTCTGACAGGCAGTCAGGGCCAGCAGCATCACCAGCGCCAGCAGCAGGGCCATCGTTCTCTTCATTCTTTTCATCTGGGTTCCTCCAAACCATTGTTGGCACCGCCAACATTTTATTGCTCTATCACTCTACCATACTAAAGCACCAATGTAAACTACCAAAGCCGATAAACCTCCGAAAAGGGGAACCGGTCGATTTGTGAAAAATGCACAGAGGAAGGAAGTGGAGTTAGGAGTTAGGGGTTAGGAGTTAAGGTGTCCGGCTCCACTGGACAATTTGAAATTCATACAGTCCCCAAAAACTCAAAACTCTTCCGCAATACGATCTTCATTCTCCGCTTTTCACTTTTAACTCTCCGTTCTATTTGTGGACACCCCCTCATAAACTCCCAGTGAAAGACTACGGAAAAGAGGGCGGAGGCTATGACAAATACCAGTATCTATCAGGACATCGCCATGCGTACGGAGGGCAGTCTCTTCTTGGGGATCTTGGGGCCTGTCCGCACGGGGAAGTCCACCTTCATCAAGCGCTTTATGGAGACACAGGTGATCCCCAACATCGAGAACGTGTACCGGCGGGAGCGGGCCATTGATGAGCTGCCCCAGTCCGGCAGCGGCAAGACCATCATGACCGCCGAGCCCAAGTTCGTCCCCGAGGAGGCGGTGGAGGTCACCTTGGAGGACGGTGCCGCCTTCTCGGTCCGGCTCATCGACAGCGTAGGCTACATGGTCAAGGGCGCCATGGGCCAGTTTGAGGACGGCCAGCCCCGGATGGTTACTACCCCTTGGTTTGAGCAGGAGATCCCCATGGCTGAGGCGGCGGAGATTGGCACCAGGAAGGTGATTACTGAGCACTCCACCATCGGCATCGTCATCACCACCGACGGCAGCATCACCGACATCGACCGGGAGGACTACGTAGAGCCGGAGGAGCGGGTGATCAGCGAGCTGAAGGAATTAGGGAAGCCATTCATCGTGCTGCTGAATGCCGCCGACCCCCGGTCCCAGCGGGCCATGGCCATCAGCGAGGAGATCTCCCAGCGCCACGGCGTGGCCTGCATGCCCATCAACTGCCTGACACTGAACGAGCAGGACATCAAGGACATCCTCAAGGCGGTGCTCTTCGAGTTCCCCCTGTGCGAGATGGACTTCTTCCTGCCCCCGTGGGTGGACGCCTTGGACATGGACCACCCCATCAAAAACAGCATCTACAGCCACATCCGTGAGGCCGCCGGGGACCTCTCCCATGTGCGGGAGGTCCGCGAGGCCCTGACCGTCATCGACGAGGCGGAGGAGATCAGCGCCTCCCGCATCGCCAGCATCGACTTGGGCAAGGGCGTGGCCCGGGTGGAGCTGGACCTGCCCCGGGAGCTGTTCTATGAGACCCTCAGCAGCCAGTCCGGCTTCACCATCGCCGACGATGGGGACCTTCTCAGCCTGCTCCGCTCCTTAGCGGAGGTGAAGCGGTCCTACGATAAGGTCGCCGACGCCCTCCAGAGCGTCCACGAGACCGGTTACGGCATCGTCATGCCCAGCATGGAGGAGCTTATCTTGGAGGAGCCGGAGATCATGCGGCAGGGAGGACGCTACGGCGTGCGCCTGAAGGCCAACGCCCCCTCCATCCACATGTTCAAGGTGGACATCGAGTCTACCGTGTCCCCCATCGTGGGCAACGAGAAGCAGAGCGAGGACATGGTCAACTACCTGATGGAGAAGTTCGAGGGGGACACGGCCAAAATCTGGGAGTCCAACATCTTTGGCCGCAGCTTCCACGAGCTGGTCAACGAGGACCTGCAGGCCAAGCTCCAGCGCATGCCAGAGGACGCCCGGCGAAAGTTCCAAGAGACTCTCCAGCGCATCGTCAACGAGGGCAGCGGTGGTCTGATCTGCATCATATTGTAATGTGTACCGCGCACATCCAGCGCGGCGGAGGCAGGGTCTCCTATCTCCGCCGCGTTTTTCTTTTACAAAAGGCAGGCGCCGCGCAGTAAAGCCGCGCGGCGCCTGCTTTTTTTCAGTAAATTTTACTTCGCAAGCACCTTTTTCAGCTTGGCAAAGCGGGGAAGACCGTTGATCTTGACCATCTCCGTCTCCCCTTGGATCAGAGGCAGGCAGTAGTCAATGAAGGCCTGCTCCACACCGTTATGCTGGGCGTTGATCCACTCCAGAGGCACCTTTTTCTCCGTGTTGGCCACGTCCTTCAGATCAATCAGCTTGGTTTTGCAGACATACTTGCCGCCCTCGCGGGTGCATGCAAACCCCACCATCTTGTCTGTAAGACCCGCCACAGCGTTCTCCACGGCGGCCCGGCCGGCCAAAATGGACTCCTCATAGTCGGTGCGGGAGGCCAGATGGGCGCCGCAGCGCTGGAGCAGGCTCAGCTCAATGCCCCGGACCTTGGCGCCGGTTTCCTTCTTCACCACATCGGTCAGCGTGGAGGCCAGACCGCCCAGCTGGGCATGGCCGAAGCCGTCGGTAGCGGAGGTCTGAGCCTCGGAAACGAAGGAGCCATCGGCGTAGTGGATACCCTCGGAGACGGCCACCATGCAGCAGCCCTTCTCGCTGTAGACGCGCTTCACGTCAGCAATAAACTGCTCCATGCTGAAATCAGTCTCCGGCAGGTAGATGAGATCCGGACCGGTGCCGTCGATGTTGGCCAGAGCGGAGGCGGCGGTGAGCCAGCCGGCATGACGGCCCATGATCTCCATAATCACGATCATACCCGTGTCATAGACCTGTGCATCCCGATAGACCTCCATGCAGGAGGTGGCAATATACTTGGCCGCGCTGGCAAAGCCCGGGCAGTGGTCAGTGCCGAAGAGGTCGTTGTCAATGGTCTTGGGCACGCCCATGACCCGGCACTCATAGCCCACCCGCATCATATACTTGGAGATCTTGTTGCAGGTGTCCATGGAGTCGTTGCCGCCGTTGTAGAAGAAGTAACGCACATCGTACTTCTTAAAAACCTCTAAAATGCGCTTGTAGTCGGTATCGTCCTCGTCCGGGTCGGCGATCTTGTACCGGCAGGAGCCCAGCGCGGAGGAGGGGGTAAACTTGAGCAGGGCCAGCTCCTCGGCCTCCTCCTGACTCATATCAAAGAGGCGGTCATTCAGCACGCCCTTGATGCCGTGCTCCGCACCATAGACATGGGTGATCATGGGGTTGTCCAGTGCCGCGCGAATCACGCCGTAGGCGCTGGCGTTGATCGCCGAAGTGGGACCGCCAGACTGACCAATGATGCAGGCGCCTTTTAATGTGTTGCTCATGTTGATTGCCTCCAAATCCTAAATATCCGTTGCATACGGTATCATCGCTGAAAACAGGAATATTATAACAAAGACTTCCATCCTTGTAAACGGGAAGAATCACCGACCTTGTCTCCATTTTCTTCGTTTTACATGGTAAAAATGAAACAATCACGGGCTTTTCACAGAATGCAGGCACGCAGTGGTTCTAACGGCTGCACGCAATCAAACCACCTGTGCCGCCGGCCTTTTTCAGATGAATCCCACAAAAGCGGGGCTTGTCCTTACCGAGTTTTGTCCTGCTTGCCTGTTGCAATCCGCCAGAAATGTGGTAAAATATAAAAGACATTTATTATAAGGAGGTTATTCCCATGCCCCTTGTTACTTCTGCCGACATGTTCAAGAAGGCCTATAACGGCGGTTACGCCATCGGCGCCTTCAACGTCAACAACATGGAGATTATCCAAGGCATCACCGAGGCCTGCCGCGAGGAGAAGGCCCCTGTAATCCTTCAGGTCTCCAAGGGTGCCCGGGCCTACGCCAACCGCACCTACTTGGTGAAGCTGGTGGAGGCCGCTGTTATCGAGTGCCCCGAGATCCCCATCGTGCTCCATCTGGACCACGGCGACAGCTTCGAGACCTGCAAGTCCTGCATTGACGACGGCTTTACCTCCGTCATGATTGACCTGTCCTCCAAGTCCTTTGCCGAGAATATCGAGGGCACCAAGAAGGTTGTCGAGTACGCCCACGACCACGGTGTGGTTGTCGAGGCCGAGCTGGGCGCTCTGGCCGGCGTGGAGGACGATGTGAACGTCTCCGCCGAGGCCTCCCACTACACCCGCCCCGAGGAGGTGGAGGAGTTCGTCTCCAAGACCGGCTGCG
>CANPBB010000082.1 GCA_947572235.1 uncultured Clostridia bacterium | reverse complement strand
TGCCGTCCCGCAGGACCATGATGTTGTGGGGCTTGATGTCCCGGTGGATGATCCCACGGCTGTGGGCGTGGCTGAGGCCCTTCATGATCTGGGTGATAAAGTGCAGCGACTCCCGCCAGTTCAGCTGGCCCCGCCGCTCCATATACTGTTTTAAGGTGATGCCGTCGATGAGCTCCATGACGATATACTCCAAGTCCCCGCCCTTGGACACATCATAGACCGAGACGATGTTGGGATGGGAGAGCATGGCTACCGCTTGGGATTCGTCGTGGAAGCGGCGGCGGAACTCCGCGTCGTCGGCCAGCTCGGGCTTTAGGACCTTGATGGCCACTAATCGGTTGAGTCGGTGGCACTTTGCCTTGAACACCACCGCCATGCCGCCCTTGCCGATGATCTCAAGGATCTCATAGCGGTTGTCCAGCATTTTCCCTATGTATCGTTCCATAGCAGCGCCTCCTTCCCTATTGCTTTTGCAGCAGCACGGCGGTAACATTGTCCGCCGCCCCATTGCGTTTGGATATCTCCAGAAGCCTCTCTAAACAGTGATCCAAATCGTCCCCGTAGAGTACCTCGTACTGCATCTCTTGGTCGGAGACGGTGGATACCAGTCCATCGGTGCACAGCAGGATGAAGTCCCCTGGTACCACCGGTACAATGAATCCGTCGCACAAGGGGCTTACCTCCGGGCCTAAGGCCCGGGTGATGTAGTTGCGCTGGGGATGGACACGGGCCTCGGCGGCGGTGATCTCTCCCCTCTCCACCAAGGTTTCCACCAAGGAGTGGTCCTTGCTGATGCGCTGGATACCCTCCCGGTTGATGAGGTAGGCCCGGCTGTCCCCCACGTTGGAAACCACCACTCCCTCACCGTAGCTGACGGCGGAGACCAAGGTGGTTCCCATGCCGGCGTAGGCCGGGTGCTCCTCCACCACCGCGCGGATGTCCATATTGGCCACGGACACCGCATAGGAGGCCATCTCCCGGATCTGCTCCGCGGTCATGTCTGTCCGCAGGTGGGTGCGGACGGCGGTGAGAAAGGCCTCCACGGCGATTTTGCTGGCGATATCCCCATTTTTGGGGCCGCCCATGCCATCACACACCACGGAGACAGTGCGTCCATCCACCGTCTCCACGCCGTAAGCGTCCTGATTTTGATGACGCACCAGACCAGGGTCCGTCAGTGCCCAGACCTTCATCATATCGAATCTCCCCCTTCCCTCTCTTCCATGGCCTTTCTGCGCAGCTGGCCGCAGGAGGCGTCTATATCGCCGCCCAGACTACGGCGCACTGTGGCGGTGAGGCCATGGTGCTCCAAACGCTTTTGAAAGGCCGAAAGACGCCGGCTGGGCCTCAGCGAACTTTCCCGCACGTCGTTGAGCGGGATTAGATTTACATGGGCGGGCATTCCCCGCACCTGCTCGGCAATCCGGTCGGCCTGCCAGTCGTGGTCGTTGACACCGTCGATCATGGCATATTCAAAGGAGATCCGCCGGCCGGTCCTTTCAAAGTACCGCCGGCAGGCACGAAACAGCTCCTCCACATCGTAGGCCCGGTTCACCGGCATGATGGTGCTTCGTGTCTCGCTGTCCGGGGCGTGGAGGGATACCGACAGCGTCAGCTGGAGCTCCAAGTCCGCCAGACGGTCGATCCCCGGCACCACGCCGCAGGTGGAGAGGGAGATGTGACGCATCCCGATATGTAAGCCGTCCGGGTGGTTCACCAGCTCTAAAAACCGCAGCACGTTATCCAAGTTGTCCATTGGCTCTCCAATCCCCATCAAAACGATATTGGAAATGGGGAGGCCGCTGTCCGCTTGGGTGAATATCACTTGGTCCAGCAGCTCAGATGGTGTTAAGTCCCTTACCTTGCCACCCACTGTGGAGGCACAGAAGGCACAGCCCATCCGGCACCCAACTTGGGAGGAGATGCACACAGTATTTCCGTGGTGATACCGCATGAGCACCGACTCGATGCAGTTGCCGTCGTGGAGTTCCCACAGGTATTTAACCGTGCCGTCCAAGGCGGATACCTGCCTGCGGGCGGCTTTGGGGACGTGGATCACATACCGCTCCCGCAGCTTCTCCCGCAGGGGTTTGGAGAGGTTGGTCATCTCGTCGAAGGAGGACACACCCCGGTGGAGCCAAGTGAACACCTGCTTCCCCCGGAAGGTTGGTTCACCCAAGTCGCGGAGGGCTTGGGTGATCTCCTCCTCCGTCATAGATTTGATGTCAATCATAGCTGTTTCCTCAGTTTACAGATGTAAAAGCCGTCAGTCTGGTGTCGATGGGGCCAAAGGGTGATTTCCCCTGGACATGCCCCCACCCCCGGCAAGGAAAAGGACTCCAAGGAGAGCTCCGGCGCATCTTGGAGGAGGGCCTGTACCACCTGCTCGTTCTCCTCAGGGAGGATGGTGCAGGTGGAATAGACCAGCACACCACCGGGTTTCACATACTCCTTGGCATTGCGGAGAATGGCCAGCTGGACCTCCGGCAGGCCGGCTAAGGCTTTGGGGTCCTTGTAGCGGATATCCGGCTTCTTGCGGATAATTCCCAGCCCTGAGCAGGGCACATCACAGAACACTGTGTCGGCGCTCCCGATAAAGGCCTCCCGGCGCTGGCGGCCATCGGCCAGTTCTGTGCGGAGGCAGGTGACGCCAAGACGCTCCGCTCCCCGCTGGAGGAGCTGAAGCTTGTGGGGGTGAATGTCACAGGCAACGATCTCACCTTGGTTTTTCATGGCCATGGCCGCGGCGAAGGACTTCCCTCCCGGCGCGGCACACACGTCGATGAGAACGGTTCCTGGACGGCAGTCCGCCGCTATGGCGGTGAGCCTTGCCGCCGCGTCCTGTACCAGGAAGCGCCCCTCTGTGAAAGCGGGCAGGGCCTCAATATCCCCTGCGCCCTCCAAGAAAAAGCAGCCCTCTAAAAAGGGATGGGGCATCACGGTAACACCGGCGGTCCGAAGCTCCTCGCAAAGGGCCTCAGACGTGGTCTGGAGGGTGTTAGTCTGTACGGTCATAGGCGCCGGGGCGTTGTTGGCGATGAGACATTGCTCCGCCTCCTCCCGGCCCAGAATGGCGGTGAGCCGCTCCACCAGCCACTGGGGATGGCTGGTCCGCCGGGGCAGGTCCGGCGGCGGCGTCAAAGCGTCCTTGGACCGGGAGAGGTTTCGCAGTACGGCGTTGACCATCCCCGCCGCCCTTGGGCGATGGTGGACCTTGGCCATGGACACCGCCTCGTTCACCGCAGCGCTGTGGGGGATACGGTCCATCAGCAGAATCTGGCAGGCCCCGATCCTGAGTATATCCAAAATCACCGGTTCTAAATCATCGGTTCCGTTTTTGCATAGCTTGTCCAAGTAGTAGTCGATCAGCATCCGGTTTTGCACCACCCCATAAGTGATGTGGGAGGTCAAGGCCGCGTCCCGGGGGGACAGCTTTGCCCGGCGGAGGGTGGATTTCAGCGCAGCGTCTACATAGGCGTCGGACTTCCGGCAGGCGGTGAGCACCTCCAGCGCCGCCTCTCTGGATCCGGTCATCTGCGGTCCCCTCTGCGCCCGGTGAAGAGCATCACATACCGCAGGAGCTGCACCACGGACATCAGCAGCGCCGCCACATAGGTCAGCGCCGCGGCGCTGAGGACCTGCCGGGCCCCGCGGGCCTCCTCCTCGGTGAGCAGTCCCCCCTCGTTGATGGTCTCCATTGCCCGACGGGAGGCGTTGAACTCCACCGGCAGCGTCACCAACTGGAACAACGTGGTCAGGGAGAAGAGCAGGATGCCGATGAGAAACAGGGGTTCTATGCTCAAAAAGATGCCGGCAATCAGCAGAATTACACCCAATTGGGAGCCAATCTGTGTCATGGGGATCAGGGCCATCCGCAGCTGGATGGGGCCGTACCCCACCGCGTACTGCACCGCGTGTCCCGCCTCGTGGGCGGCTACGCCCACCGCGGAGATGGAGGGGCTGTCGTACACCGAGTCGGAGAGGCGGATCACGTTGGCCTTGGGGTCATAGTGATCTGTCAGGCTCCCCCGGACCCGCTCAATACGCACGTTGTGAACCCCGTGGCGGCGGAGCACTTCTTGGGCGGCTTGGGCCCCGGTGAGCCGGCGGCGGTTGGTGATCTTGCCGTAGCGGCGGAAGGAGGAATTGACCTTCCACTGGGCGTAGAGGGTGATGGCCAGCACCGGCAGGAGCATCATGATATAACGGGTGTCGTAGTAGAACATATAGAACCTCCTATCAAAGCAGCCGCAATGTGTGAGAAGGGATTTTCCTTTACAGTTTAACTGGGTGCCCCAGCAGGTAGTCCGCTGCGGACATCCGTTTGCCCCCTGGGGCCTGGAGCACCAGAATGCGCAGGGTCAAACCATCGCCGCAGGTGATGTCAATGCCCTGTTTCCCGGCGGCGATGATCATGCCAGGGAAGGCGTCCGTCCGCTTCTCCACCACTTGCGCGCCCCACAGTTTGATGGGCTCGCCATTGATCACGTCGGTGGTAGCGGCGGGCCAAGGGATCAGGCCCCGAATCTGGTTATAGATTTCCCCGGCGCTCCGGGTCCAGTCCACCGGGGACATCTCCTTAGTGAGCATGGCCGCATAGGGACCCGGGTCGCCGGTCTGGGGCGTCCGTGAAGCTGTTCCGTTCGACAGGGCGGCTACCGCCTCGCTGAGGGCCTCCGCCCCCAGCTCTGAGAGCCGGGTATAGAGCTGTCCCGCGTCCTCCGTCTCCCCGATGGGGGTGGATTTTGCCAACACGATATCGCCGGCGTCCAGCTCCCGGCTCAAATGCTGGATGGTAACGCCGGTCTCCCGCTCCCCGCTCAGGATGGCCCAGTTGATGGGGGCCGCTCCCCGGTACTTGGGCAGCAAGGAGGAATGGACATTGATGGCGGCGGTGCTGGGGATCGTCAGCAGAGCCTCCGGCAACAGTTTGCCGTAGGCCGCTACCGCCAAAAGCTCCGGCTTCAACGCCCGGATCTGGTCGATTACCGCTTGGTCCTTGACGCTCTCCGGCTGGTGTACCGGAAGTCCCAGCTCCATCGCCGCGGCTTTAACTGGTGTGGGGATAAACTTCATCCCGCGGTTTTTGGGCTTATCCGGCTGGGTAAATACGGCGCAGACATCGTGCCCGTCGGCACAGAGACGGCGGAGAGACGGTACGGCGAACTCCGGCGTCCCCATGAATACAATTCTCATTCGTCCTCCTTCTCCTGCGCCTCGTAGTAGGCCTCCACCTCCTCGTCGGTGAGGAAGCGGTCGATATGCTCGGTGTAGAGGTGGCCGTCCAAGTGCTCCAGCTCGTGGCAGAAGCAGCGAGCGGTATAGTCCTCCCGCTCCACCTCAAACCACTGGCCGTTCCGGTCCTGTGCCCGAACCTTCACCACACTGGGGCGTGTGACCAGACCGAACTTGCCGGGGATGCTCAGACAGCCCTCAGGGCTCCGCTGCTCCCCGGAGGAGGAGACGATCTCCGGATTCACCAGCTCAATGGGGGTATCGTCATCGTCCATCACAATCACAGCCCGGCGCAGAATGCCCACCTGAGGCGCCGCCAGTCCTGCGCCGCCGACCTCCGTCAGTGTCTCCACCATGTCGTCCAAGAGGTCGTGGAGCCGCTTGTTAAAGTCAGTGACGGGGCGGCAGACCTTTGTGAGGATGTCATCCCCCTGTACTACTATTTTCCGAATGGCCATAGTCATCTTCCTCCTAATCCAGTCCGTTGCAGTCAATAAAGAGATGGAGTGCCCGATTCTCCTTCTGTGCATGGAAGGCATTTAAGTAGTGGGACAAAAGCTCCCTAATCTGGTGGTCGTTCTTCCCCACCCAGAGCAGGCGGTAGCGGTAGCGGTTGTTCAGCTTCAAAATGGGGGCCGGGGCCGGCCCCAGCAGCTCCACTGGCAGGCGGGGGGCACCCGGGGCACCGATGGCCTGACGCAGGGCGTCCCGCAGGGACAGCGCAGCCCGGAGCACGGCCCCCTCCTCCAGCCCTGACACCGTCAGGGTAAAGAGGTCGGCAAAGGGCGGTTCCCTTCGGATGCGCCGCATACGGATTTCTGAGGTGTAGAAGGCCTCGTAGTCCTGTCGGGCGGCGCTTACGATGACGTCGTTGTCCGGGGTGTAGGTCTGGATCACCGCCCGGCCGGTCTTGCCGCCCCGCCCGGCCCGGCCCACCACCTGCGTCAGCAAACTGAAAGTCCGCTCGGCAGAGCGGAAGCTGTCCACATACAGTGACAGATCCGCGGCCAACACGCCCACCAAAGTAACATTCTCAAAATCCAGCCCCTTGGCCACCATCTGGGTGCCTAAGAGGATGGGGATCTTCTCCTTAACAAATTGGGACAGCAGCTTCTCATGCCCCGCAGCGGCGGTATCCGCATCCATGCGCAGGATCGCCGCCGCCGGAAAGAGGGCGCGGAGCTCCTCCTCCACACGCTGGGTGCCAAAGCCCACATGCTTCATTTGCCCGCCGCACTCCCCGCAGAACTCCTGCGCCGGCTGGGAGTGGCCGCAGTAGTGGCACATCAGCCGGTCATTGGCGCTGTGGTAGGTCAGGGGCACGCTGCACCGGGGGCACTGTGGGGCGGTGCCGCAGGCTCCGCAGAGGAGCATCCGGCTGCTGCCCCGTCGGTTGAGAAAGAGGATGCTCTGCTCCCCGCGGGCCATGGTTTCCTCCAGTGCTTTTTTCAGCGGGGCGCTGATAATGCCGCTGTTGCCGGCGCGGGCCGCCCGGCCGCCGTGCGCCCCAACCACAGGGGGCGGGGGCCGGGCGGTGTATGGGGTGGGCAGGCAAAAAAGGTGGTTGCCGGCGCGGACCTCCAGCCGGAGGTCCGCCAGCACCACTTGGGGCAGAGGCCTGGCGTTGTAGCGGTAGCGCAGGAAAAACTGGTGGTAGCGGCCGGTACGGGCGTAGTAGGAGCTCTCCACCGTTGGGGTGGCGGAGCCTAAGAGCAGGGCCGCACCACTCTTGCTGCATCGGTATTTGGCCACGTCCCTAGCGTGGTAGCGGGGCGGGTTCTCCGACTGGTAGCTGTTTTCCTGCTCCTCGTCCAATATGATCATACCCAAATTTTTCAGCGGGGCAAACACAGCGCTGCGGGTACCCAAGACCACTTGGACCTCCCCCCGCTGGATACGCTTCCACTGGTCATATCGCTCACTGAGGCGAAGGGAACTGTGGAGCATGGCCACCTGATCGCCGAAGTAGACAGAGAACCGTTCCATCATCTGGGGCGTCAGGGCGATCTCCGGTACCAAGATCATGCCGGTCTTTCCGTCGGCCACGATCTCTTGAAGCAGGCGAATATAGACCTCCGTCTTTCCGCTGCCGGTAACGCCGAAGAGAAGGGAGCAGCTGGCTGTCCCAGACCGGGAGAGCTTCAAAATTCCCTCAAAGGCGGCCTGCTGCTCATCATTGAGGGCGATGGGGGCGGTCTCGCCGCTTTTATTGACGGGAGGCACCCGGTAGGCCTCCTCCGGTTCCATCATAATAAGCCCTGACTTCTCCAAGGATCGAAGGGTGGCTGTTGAGGCTCCAGTGAAGTAGCACAGGTCTGTGGAGACGGCGCTGCCGGCGGCGCACAGAAGGCGGATTACCTCGTAGCGCAGGGGGGCCCGGCTCTTTTTTGGCGTCACTGCCGCCAAGGCTTCCTCCGCCGGTACCGCCAAGGATACCCGCTTCACGGTTTTGTCCTTGATCTTCCGGTTGGCGGTGGTCTCTATGGTAATGAGTTCCAGAGCCGACAGCTCCCTCATGGCTTGGACCGTCCAATCGCCCAAATCGCTCCGCAGCGTGTCCGTCTCCGCTTGACCGCCTCGGGCCAGAATGGCGTCATAGAGGGTCCGCTTTCGGCCCTGCTCACCTAAGAGGGCGGTAAGTTCCTCCTCCGTGACGGCTCCCACAATGTGGCAGGTTTCCCGGAGGCGGTACCAGAGGCCGGCGGGCAGGATGGTCTTTACCGCCTCGTAGACGGTGCAGAAATACCGCTCCCGAAGCCAGAAAGCCAAGCGCAGTCCCTCCTGATCCAAGACGGGGCTGTCATCCAACACGGTGCTGATGCTCTTGAGCCCCCGGACCTTTTCCACCTCCTGCACGCTGAGGACGATGGCCTCGGCGCTTTTATTGCCACGGCCAAAAGGTACGGCGGCGCGCACGCCCACCCGTACCTTTTCCGTCAGGGAGTCGGGGATCAGATAATCATAGGGCTTATCAAAGGCGTAAGCCGCCGCCGAAACCGCCACCCGCGCCGCCAAGACCATCTCCAAACCACCGCCCCCTTCCCTATTCCTATTTCCCGCAGCACCCCGGCGGCTTCGCCGCCAGCCCTCCGCAGGAGTTTGCACCTTCAGTGCAAAAAAATCCAAATCGGTTTTCCGACGGCATGTACGTCGGAAAACCACTCTGCGGACCAAGCGCGGCCCGGATATTTTTCTTTAGAAATGGCAAGCCATTTCTAAAGAAAAATCCCACTTGAAATCGGCTGTGCCGCTTTCAAGCGCGCCTGCCTTGGTTGAAATCCGCAGATTTCAACCGAAGCCATTAGGCTTCAACGTCTTTAATTGCCACATCCGCTGCGGCCACGCTGATGCTGCCGTCGGCCACCTCCTTGATGGAGCTGGTCACAGGCTTCTCTGACAGCTTCTCACCGTAGTCCTCCGCCCGCTGGGCAATCTGGCGGGCCCGTCGGGCCACCACGTTGACTAAGAGGTAGCGGTTTGGTACGTTTGCTGTCAGCTTGTTCATTGCAGGATAGAGCATCATAAATGCGGTCCTTCCCTTCCATATATAGTTTCTCCGGGATTTCCCCGGGAATACGCGATTCTTTTGCGCACCGCAGACCGACCGCTGGCTATTGTGCCTCCAATGTCCGGCGGACCACCTCGTAGCGGTCCTCCGCCCGGCAGTGGCTGGCGGCGATGATAGCCAGAACCTCTGCCGCCGCCTGCTCCAAGTCGTCGTTGACCACCAAATAGTCGTAGTCCCGTGCTACTTGGAACTCCTCACGGCTGCGCTGGAGGCGCTTCTCCACCTTCTCCTCGGACTCGGTACCCCGGCCGGTGAGCCGGCGGCGGAGCTCCGTCCAAGAGGGGGGGGCCAAGAAGATGCGCACTGCCTCCGGCCGCAGGCGGTGGATCTGCTCCGCCCCCTGCACTTCGATATCCAAAATGACGTCCTCCCCTCGGTCCATGGCTTCGTCCACATACCGCTTGGGAGTGCCATAGCAGTTGCCAACGAACTCCGCGTGCTCCAAAAAGGCCCCCTCTGCGATCCAGCTTTGAAACTGTTCGCAGGAGATGAAGTGGTAGTCCATCCCGTCCCGCTCACCGGGCCGGGGGGCTCTGGTGGTAGCGGAGACGGAGAAGTACAGCTTCCGACCGCTCTCAAATACCTTTTTGATCACGCTGCCTTTGCCTACCCCGGAAGGGCCGGCGATGATAAATGTCATACCCTTAGCCATCTTCCTCGTCCTCCGTCAGCTCCGCCGGCTCCAGACCGAAGCGGGGCGCCAGCTTCTCCAGTGCAATGCCGGAGAGCACAATGTGGTCGCTGTCCATAATGAGCACCGTCCGGGTCTTGCGCCCGAAGGTGGCGTCGATGAGCATACTCCGCTCCCGGGCCTCGGTGATCATCCGCTTGATGGGAGCGGAGTCCGGACTCACCACGGCGATCAGACGCCGGGCGGAGATCAGGTTGCCGTAACCGATGTTTACAAGCTCCATAGCGATTTCCATCCTATTCGATGTTCTGGACCTGCTCCCGGATCTTCTCCACCTCAGCCTTCAGGGCCACCACCTTTTTGGTGATCTCCACGTCGCTGCACTTTGAACCGATAGTGTTGGACTCCCGGTTGACCTCCTGAATCAAAAAGTCCAGCTTCCGGCCTATGGGTTCATCGCTCTGGAGCATCTCCCGCAGCTGGGCAAGGTGGCTGCGCAGGCGGACAGTCTCCTCGTCCACGGCCACCTTGTCGGCAAAGATGGCCGCCTCGGTGAGAATCCGAGCCTCATCAATAGTGGTGCTGCCCAGCACCTCCTGCATCCGGCAGAGAAGTTTCTCCCGGTACTCCGCCACCGTCTGGGGCGAGCGGGCTTCCACCTCAGCGGTCAGTGCCTCGATGGTGTCTAAACGCCCCTCGATGTCCGCGCGAAGCCGCTCACCCTCCTTTTGCCGCATCTGCTGATAGCTCACAATGGCGGCACGGAGCACGGCACAGATGGCAGCACTGAGGGAATCCAAATCCTCCTCCGCCTTGGTGACAGTGAGCACGTCAGGGAACCGGACCAGCTCTCTGGCGGTGACGTCCTCCGACAGGCCCAGCTCGGCGCCCACTTGACGGATGGCCGATAGGTACCCCTTGGCCAGCGGCAAGTTTATTGATACCACACCCTGCTCGGCCTCGGTGGCGTCGATGGTGATGAATACATCCACCTTTCCGCGGGATATCGACTGCTGTACCACCGTTTTGACGGCGTCCTCGGCAAAAATGTACATCCGCGGCATCTTGACAGTGCAGTCCAAGTAGCGATTGTTGACGCTGCGCAGTTCTACGGTGATATCCCGGCCGTTGACCGTCTCTCTGGCCCGGCCATAGCCGGTCATGCTTTTGATCATAGCACCCTGTTCCTTTCCTTATACTCCATACTCCCAATCCCTATCGGTTATGCGGCCATTTCTGCAAAAAAGCGGCACACCGATTAAAAGTGGCTGAGGCTGCATAGGCTGCAGCAGTTGCAGCAGCAGTAGCTGCACAGCATCCAGCGGCAAAAGCCGGTGTCCACACAGCTTGTGGTGAATACCGGGGGATAGCCCTCCGGGCGGTAGGCCCTCTGTGTGCGGCTGCGCAGCCGCTCCAAAAGCTGACGGTACTCCATATTTTCCGGGGAAAGCTGGCAGGCGGTCTCGCAGCAGCGCAGCCCCTCCTCCAGCCAGCCGCGGCGGCAGTAGATCACGCCCTTGAGAAAGTGCCACTCTCCGCCCCGATCACTGATGATCTCCAAAACATGTTCCGCCGCGCTCAAGTCCCCCCGGTCAATGGCGGCCCGGACCTGTCGAAAGGCGGCGCTCTCCTCCTGGCGGGCGGAGGAGGCGTATGTCCAACTGTAGGCGCTCTGGCTACCGTAGGGCCTGCTGGGTCCGGCGCCGCAGGAGCCGCCCTGTCCGCTGCGCAGCTTGGTGATGGTGTCATAAGCCTCGTTGATCTCTTTCATCTTCTCTTGGGCCAGATCAGCCAAGGGATTGTTGTTGTAGTTGTCCGGGTGGTATTTTCGCGCCAGCTCCCGGTAGGCCTTTTTCACCTCCTCGTCAGTGGCGGTGGGAGGGATATTCAGCACTCTGTAGGGATCGGTCATAGCAGCTCCTTTTTATCACCCCGCTTTTGGGTGATATGAAATGTTCCATCCATTACGGCATGTCCCACGCAGTAGAGGCCCTCGTAGACAGTGGCCTGAACCAGCGTCGACCAAGAGCCAAAATCCCACAGCTCATAGGCCGCCGCCATGGCTTGAATCGAGGCGTCCAAGGTTTCCCCTACCCGCTCCCGCGCCTCCTTGGTCATTGTTCCGCCGGTGAGGCCGAAGCGCAGTGCCACAGGGTTGTAGCCCCCGGTTTCGCTGTCCTCCCGGAGATCGTCCACGGCGTCGACCAAATAGATCCACCGGCCCAAGTGGTAGAGCATCTGCTCCAGCACACGCCGCTGTGTCCCCTCCTCCAGCTCCATAGCCGCGCTTTGAAGAAGCTGGGCGAAGGTATCTGCCGGCGCGTCTATGGAGGGGCATCTATCCTGTTCCAGCTGGTGCAGGCGATCCAGCTCCAGACGGGTTCGTTCATCCAAATCCGGCCGGAGAACCGCCGCCCTCT
>CANPBB010000081.1 GCA_947572235.1 uncultured Clostridia bacterium | reverse complement strand
TTTTTCCTTAAAATTTTTCGCTATTACCCTCTTGACTTCACACCATTAGACTCCTATCGTCTCCCCTTGGCCAGATCATAGCTGATGAGCAGCAGGCCGATGATCCCCTCGTCGGGGAGAGGGCCGTCCAGCAGGAGAGAAACCCAGCGGGGCTTGTTCATGTGGTAGGCGGGAAAGATCCCCTCCCGCTTCAGCGGGGAACCGGTGAGAAGCGGGTTACACTTAACGTTGAGGATGTCCGTTTTAGATTTTTCTGCATTTAACCCTTGACATTTTCAGGTGCGCCAAAGGACCAGCCTGACATTGCAATTGGTGGGAAAGTATTGTATAATGCGGCAGATATAGGAAAGGGAGGATGACATATGAAGAAAATGATCCTTGGTGTGGGCCTCTTTGTATGCGGCGTTGTGCTTCTCTGTACGGAGTACGCTGTGCAGAGGATCATGGCGTCCATGCCGAATACTACGCTTGTTCCCGGTGGGATTCCCATTTCTTATGCGGCCTATGCGGTGATGGCTGCAGGTGCAGCCCTGACCGCGTATGGGTACTGTAAGGGCTGATTTTCATAAGGCGGTTTTATGCGGGGCAGTTGGCGCGTCTGACTGCCCCGCCTTTTGTTTGGACGGGTTGAGGAGGGGGCAAGGGCACCCCATTCTTAAACATTCTGCAAACAATGGGGGTTATGGAACGCAAAGGTTTGCATTCTAAGAAATTTGTGGTATACTTATCCTGTATTGCTATGCAAAATCATCCCTAAGATACGAGGAGAGTTTATCATATGGGCATTTTAACAAAAATTTTCGGAACCTACAGCGAGCGGGAGCTGAAGCAGATCACCCCCATTGTGGACAAGATCGAGGCCATGGCTGACGAGTACAAGGCCATGACCGATGCCCAGCTTCAGGCCAAGACCCCTGAGTTTAAGGAGCGCCTCCAAAAGGGCGAGACCTTGGACGACATCCTCCCCGAGGCTTTTGCCGCTGTGCGGGAGGCCGCGGACCGTGTGCTGGGCCTCCGACCCTACCGGGTGCAGCTGGTGGGCGGTATCGTCCTCCACCAAGGGCGCATTGCCGAGATGAAGACCGGCGAGGGCAAGACGCTGGTGGCTACCCTCCCCGCCTACCTCAACGCCCTTACCGGCGAGGGGGTCCATATCGTCACCGTCAACGATTACCTCGCTAAGCGTGACAGTGAGTGGATGGGCAAGGTCCACCGCTTTATGGGTCTCACTGTGGGCCTCATTATCCATGGAATAGACAAGAAGGAGCGGCAGGCCGCCTACGCCGCGGATATCACTTATGGCACCAATAACGAGATGGGCTTTGACTACCTGCGGGACAATATGGCCCTCTATTCTCAGGAGCTGGTTCAGCGGGGGCACCACTTTGCCATCGTGGACGAGGTGGACTCTATCCTCATCGACGAGGCCCGGACCCCCCTCATCATCTCCGGCACCGGGGACAAGTCCACCCAGCTCTACGACATGGCGGAGATGCTGGTGGCCCGGATGAAGAAGCTGGTGGTAAAGGAGACCGACGAGAAGGAGGAGGAGGACGCGGACATCGACGCCGACTACATCGTGGATGAGAAGGCCCGCACCGCCACCCTTACCGCCCGGGGCGTGAAGAAGGCGGAGGAGTTTTTCAAGCTGGAGAACCTCTCCGACCCGGAGAACGCTACCATCGCCCACCATGTGAATCAGGCCATCCGGGCCCACGGCGTGATGAAGCGGGACACCGACTACGTGGTGAAGGACGGCCAGGTCATCATCGTGGACGAGTTCACCGGCCGCCTCATGTTTGGCCGCCGGTATAACGAGGGCCTCCATCAGGCCATTGAGGCCAAGGAGCACGTGAAGGTGGAGCGGGAGAGCAAGACCCTTGCTACCATCACCTTCCAGAACTACTTCCGCCTCTACGGCAAGCTCTCTGGGATGACCGGTACCGCCCTCACCGAGGAGGAGGAGTTTGGGGCCATCTACCGCCTGGATATTGTGGAGATCCCCACCAATCGTCCCTTGGCCCGCCAGGATGATGCGGATTTAGTCTACAAGACCGAGATGGCCAAGTACCGGGCGGTGATCGAGCAGATCAAGGAGTGTCACCAGAAGGGCCAGCCGGTACTGGTGGGCACCGTGTCCATTGAGAAGAACGAGCTCCTCTCCAAGCTGCTGCTGCGGGAGGGGATCAAGCACAATCTCTTAAACGCCAAGAACCATGAGCGGGAGGCGGAGATCGTGGCCCAGGCGGGGAAGCTGGGGGCTGTCACCGTGGCCACCAATATGGCCGGCCGTGGTACCGACATCATGCTGGGTGGCAACGCCGAGTATCTGGCCAAGAACGATCTGCGCAAGGCTGGCCTCTCCGATGAGCTGATTGCTGAGGCCACCGGCTACGCCGAGACGGACGATGCGGAGATCTTGGAGGCCCGCCGCCTCTTTGCCGAGTCCATGGCCAAGCACAAGGAGGAGATCGCCGGGGAGGCGGAGCGTGTCCGGGAGGCCGGGGGGCTCTTCATCATCGGCACCGAGCGACACGACTCCCGCCGGATCGACAACCAGCTGAGAGGACGCGCCGGCCGTCAGGGGGATCCGGGAGAGACCCGGTTTTACCTGAGCTTGGAGGATGATCTTATGCGCCTCTTCGGCGGGGAGCGGATGCAGGGGCTGATGGATCGGTTCGATTTAGGGGAGGACGTGCCCATTGAAAACAGGATGCTCACCAAGAGCATTGAAAACGCCCAGACCAGCGTGGAGTCGAGAAACTTCCAGGCCCGTAAGAGTACCTTGGAGTACGACGACGTGATGAACAAGCAGCGGGAGATCATCTACGGCCAGCGCAAGCAGGTGCTGGATGGCATGGATGTGAAGGGCGTCATAGAGAATATGATCACCTCCACCATCCGCCGGGACATTCAGATGGCCTTCGGCGAGGGCAAGCACATTGATAATGAGGCGTACCGCGCCCTTATGGGCAGCTTTGAGGGGACCTTCTTCCCCAAGTACGCCGTGAAGTACAGCGAGGACGAGGTAAAGGCCCTCACCGCTGATGAGCTCACCGAGGCGGTGACGGAGAAGGCCATGGAGGTCTATGAGAAGAAGGAGAGCGAGGTTACCTCCCCCATCATGCGGGAGGTGGAGCGGGTGGTGATGCTCCGGGTGGTGGACGAGTTCTGGATGGACCACATCGACGCCATGACCGAGCTGCGTCAGGGCATCCGCCTGAGGGCCTACGGCCAGACGGATCCCATTGTGGCCTATAAGCAGGAGAGCCTGCATATGTTTGAGGAGATGATCGACGCCATTCAGGAGGAGACCATCCGCCGCCTCTACTCCTTCCGCATCAAGAGCGAGGCGGAGATCAAGCGGGAGCGTGTGGCCTCCGGCATCACCGAGGGCTTCGGTGGTGACGGCACCGTGAAGCGCCAGCCCCGGAAAGTACAGAAGATCGGCCGCAACGAGCCCTGCCCCTGCGGCAGCGGGAAGAAATACAAGCAGTGCTGCGGGCGGAACGCATAAAGAGAGATACCGTGTGCGCAGGAGGGCGCGCGGATGAGGAAGATAGGTACTGTGCTGTGGATCGCGCTGGCAACTGTGTTGTGCATGGGAGCGAATTACTATTACGGGCTTGCTCTCTCCGATGCTCCCGTTTTAGCCGGTGAGTTCACAGAGGAGTGGCAGGAGTGTGTCTTGGGGCTGGTTATCAGCGGAATGATGGCAGTGACCGGCATCTATAGCGGGATTGGCTCGGTGAAGAAACGGAAGGGACGCTTTTTTTCGGGCGCCGTTGGCGGGATCCTCCTCGGCATGGTGGCTATTCCCCCCCTGTTCTGCGCGGCGGCACGGCTGGTTTTTTCCTTGGCGGGCGTGTGGGTTCCTTGGTGTGCGCAGTACGCCGCTGTGATGGATCCCCCTGCCCCTGAACTGGTCTCCCCCAAGGCCTCCCCGCTGGAGGTGACGCTTGCCGCCGGCTGCTTCTGTTCCATGTGGGCCTTTGCTCTTTTGGGCCGGTTTGCTAAAAAGAGCGATGGTGGAGACGACGGCTCGGATGATGAGGTCTATATCGACCAGACGCCCTTGGGGGAGCTCATTGACTCGTACTACAGCGACATGTAATGGATGATACAAACAGCATCATAGGAGGTACCCATGTCCTTTCTGACCCAACAGAAAAACGGCCTTCTCTATCACACCTCCACCGTCTTGGAGGGCGGAGGGGCGGTCCACGGCTTCTCCAGCCGCTTAGGCGGCGTCAGTGAGGGGGAGTTCGCCGCATTGAACCTGCGGGGGAGCTGTGCCGACAGTGCGGAGAATGTCCGGGAGAACTACCGCCGGCTCTGCGCCGCCTTGGGCGCTTCAGAGGAGCGGGCGGTCCTGTCCAAGCAGGTCCACAGTGACACAGTCCGCGCCGTCACCGCCGCCGACGCCGGCAAGGGCCTTCTGCGTCCGGCGGACTATGAGGCTGACGCCCTGATCACCGACGTGGCGGGCCTGCCCCTCTTCGTGTTCTCCGCCGACTGTATTGTGATCCTCCTCCACGACAGGGAGGCCGGGTGTGTCGGCGCGGTCCACGCCGGGTGGCGCGGTACCGCTAAAGCCATCGTCCAAATAGCAGTGGAGGCCATGTCGGCGGAATACGGCGCCGACCCCGCTCATATCCGCGCCGCCATCGGTCCCGGCATCGGCCCCTGCTGCTTCGAGACCGACGATGATGTGCCTCAGGCCATGACCGAGGCCATGGGAGCTGCCGCGGCGCCCTGCTTGGAGCGGCGGGGGGCCAAGTGGCATGTGGATCTGAAGGGGCTCAACCGCCTCCAGCTCATCGCCTCCGGCGTGCCGGAGGACCAGATTGACACCTGCCCTCTGTGTACGGCCTGCCGCCCGGACCTCTACTGGAGCCACCGGAGGATGGGAGAGCATCGGGGCGTCCAAGGGGCTATGATTGTGAAAACGTGATAGAATGAAGAAGAATTTCCAGCGAAATGTGTATATAGGCCTCCTTATTGTCCTCTCCCTCCTCCTCAGCGGCTGCGGCGGGGGGGAGGAGCTGCCCGACGAGGAGGACCTGCCTTGGTACGATGAGGAGGAGCAGACGCCGGAGCCGGAGGAGACAGAGAGACGGCTCTCCGCCTTCCGCCTCGCGTTCCACCGGGGAGAGACCTTGGATCCGGTGACCTGCGGCGAGGGGGTCCAGCAGCAGATCGGGGGGCTGCTCTACGAGCCCCTCTTTGCCTTGGACGAGCACTTTCAGCCCCGGCCGGTGCTCTGCGAGCGGTACGAGGTTTTGGACGAGGGCATGACCTACGTCTTTCACATCCGCCCCGGCGTCCACTTTTCCGACGGCTCGGAGCTGACGGCGGCGGACGTAGCGGCTACCCTCCGCCGGTGCCTCACCTCGGAGCGGTACGCCGCCCGCCTCTCCGGCGTCCGTTCAGTGACCGCCCAAGGAACAGATGCGGTGCAGATTCAGCTCCACCGGCCCCATATGGCCTTGGAGGCCCTTTTGGATATCCCCATTGTCAAGGCCGGTACGGAGAGCAGTACCGTGCCCGCAGGCACCGGACCCTACCTGTGCATCACCGACGGCGACGCCGTCTGCCTCCGCCGGAACGAGGATTGGTGGCAGAAAAAGCCCCTGCCGGTGGAGGAGATTCCCCTCTTGGACGCCAAGGACGCGGACACTGTGCAGTACCTCTTCACCTCCCGGGAGGTCCACGCCTACGCCATCGACTTGGCCGGCAGCACCGCGGTGCTCACCGGCAGCTTCGATTGTGTGGACGCCCCCACGCCGGTGATGCAGTACATCGGCGTCAATATGGCCCACCCCCTGCTCTCCGACAGCGCGGTGCGCCGCTGCCTCAGCGCCGCCATTGACCGGGAGACTATCGCCTCCGGCTACCTCTCCGGCCACGGCAGCGCCGCCGATTTTCCCATCGCCCCTCAGAGCAGCCTGTACCCCCATGGCTTCTCGAAGTCCTACAGCCCTGAGGAGTCCGCCGCTGCCCTCCGCACGGCCCTGTCCGGCGTGGAGGAGCGGCAGACCCTGCGCCTGCTGGTGAACGAGGAGGGGGGCGAGAAGGTGGCCATTGCCCAGTTCATTGCCCAAGCTCTGTCCCAAGGGGATTTAGAGGTTATCGTCACCGCCCTGCCTTGGGCGGAGTACATGGCGGCCTTGGAGGCGGGGGACTTCGACCTCTACTACGGTGAGGTGAAGCTGACGGCGGACTGGGATATCGCCCCCTTGGTGGGCACCGGCGGCGCCCTGAACTACGGCGGCTACACCGACGAGACCATGGACTTTGTGCTGGATGGTTTCCGCTCCTCCAGGTACCGGGAGGTCGATGTCTCCGGCTTCTGCACCGTCTTTGCCCGGGAGAGTCCCATCCTCCCTGTGGCCTTCGGCAGTGTGTCTCTCCTGACCCACCGGGACACCGTGTCGGGGGTGTCGCCTACCGCGGCCAATATCTTCTCGAATTTCTCCGATTGGACCATCCCTCTGCGGCCGGTGGAGGAGAGCGGCTGACAGCAGGAAATGGGAACCTTTTCCCCTGTCTTGCGTCTATAGAGGGGAAATAGAAGAAAAGGAGGTCCCTGTGATGCGGAAATTGTTGATCTTTGCCCTGACTGCCCTCCTGACCCTCACCGGCTGTGCCGACTCCGTCCAAGCGGAGGAGCCGGCGGGGCCTGCTGTCTGGCTGGATTACCTTGCGGACTACGAGGATATGTCTTGGGACGAGGCGAAGGAGCTGGAGCTGCCGGAGGCCTATCCCGGCGTGACCTTCCGCTGGACCGCCGATCAGGTCAGCGCCATCGTGGATGGGGAGGAGGCGGTGCTCTTTAGCGGGATGCCCGTCTGGAGTGTGTTCCTCCAGGACCTGAACGGGGACGGCAAGCCGGAGCTCTGTGCCAACGCCAGCTGGGGCTCCGGTATGATAGATGAGCGGGTGCTGGTCTGCGACTACGCCGCCGGAGCCCTCTACACCTTGGAGGACCGGGGCCATAAGGACTACACCCTCTCCATTGAGGAGGGCCGCTTAATAGTCACCCAACAGGACTATCCCGCTTGGCCCCTCGACCCCGATGCCGAGGGCGTTGCCGGCACGCTGGCCCTGACTACCGATCCGGCGGGGACAACGGTGCTGGAGATGACCTGTGATAAGCCATAGGGCAATGAGAAAAATTTCAAGGGGGCAGGCCCCCTTGAAATTTTTTTCTTGACATTGACATAGTGTTAAGGCTTATGCTCTTTCATAGAACCGGTTCTAATGAAGAAAGACAAAACAATAAGGAGGTGCGTTATGCTGAGTATCGGCGAGTTTTCCCGCCTGAGCCGGGTGTCGCCCCGGATGCTGCGCCACTACGACGCCATAGGGCTTCTGCGGCCGGAGGCGGTGGGAAGCAACGGCTACCGCTATTACCGTCAGGAGCAGCTGAGGGACATCGTGGCGATCCAGCGGTGGAAGGAGTATGGCTTCCCCCTCTGCGAGATCGGGGAGCTGCTGAAGCTGAGCGGGCCGGAGCAGGCCCAGCGGCTCTGGCGGCGCTGCCAGACCTTCCGGGAGGATCTGCGCGCCGGCGGGGCGCTGCTGCGCCGGATGGAGGCGGACGCCCTCCGCATGGAAGGAGCAAAAGCTATGGAGAATCAGTATCAAGTGATCGTGATGGAGGATCCGGCCCAGAAGGTTTTTTCCATTCGCCGCACCATTGGCGTGGCGGAGTACCACGCCCTCTTTGAGGATCTGCGCCGGGAGGCGGCGGAGCGGGGCCTTTGTCAGGCGGGGCCTATCCAAATGCGCTATTTTGACCAGTGCTTCGATCCGGAGAACGCCGATGTGGAGGCCCAGATGGTGGTTGCAGGCGACGGCCCGGATGTCACAGAGAAGCCGGCGTTTACCTGCGCGGCGGTGGAGCACCAAGGGAGCTATGAGACGCTGCACTTGGCCTATGAGGCGGTGTGCGCGTGGCTGGCGGAGCACACGGAGTACCGGGTGTGCGCGCCGGCGATGGATCGATATTTGAATGATCCGCATCAGGTATCCTCAACGGAGGACCTGCGCACGGGGGTGCTGTTTCCGGTGGAGAGGGTTTGACGGCTCTTTTGTGCCGCGGCCCGCGGGGGTACTGCGGCGCAGTACCAAGCCTTTATCGCGCCGCGTTCGGCGCGGAATAGGACAGGGGTTTCGCCCCCCCGGGCGACTGATTTTACTCGCGTGAGAAAAGTCAGCAAAAGCGCGCTTAGGGGGACGGACCGGCGGACTTTAGCCCCCTTACGCCCGTCCCCCTGAGGACCCCAAGACGCGGCGCCCTTTCGGTAGGCTGGTGTTCATCCAACCTTGGTACTTCGGACGCGGCGGCGGTTGCGCTCACACGGATAGAGGTATCCTGAGGGCGTCCCCCCAGTCTTTAGCCTTGATAGAAGCACCCGCTGCCTCTCTGTCTGCCTCGCCACGACTTATCCCCGAAACTTGGAGGTTGTTGCGCTGGCTTGGTGCGGCAAATGCCGCCGTGCCTGATAGCCGGTGTAGGGGCGCACAATGTGCGCCCCTACACCTGTTTTCACAGACCATGTCCGATGGCCCAGCCCCGTAGGGCGCGACGGCCCGGCGCGCCGTCCCCTGTCCACCGAAACCCTCCGATAAACTGCCCGTTCCCCCCAATCTTAAACAAATCTTAAACCCCAAACAGACAAATCTATGCTACAATACTCCCAACACAACAGCGGGGAACGCCGCTTGTAAGGAGGAACTGCCCTATGACGACCAGACTGCGGCGTCTCGCCGCACTGCTGCTGGTGCTGACACTGACGCTGTCCGCCACCGCCTTTGCCGCGGAGGACCAGCGCACCGCCCAGCGGCGGGAGGATCTTGATGCCCTCTGGAGCATCCTTACCGAGAAACACCCGGACCCGTTCCATAGAACGCCGGAGAGCGCCTTCCTGCAAAAGAAGGCGGAGATTGAGGCGGGGCTCCCGGAGATGGATGATCTGACCTTCGCCTTCGCCCTCCAGTCTCTGGTCAGCTTGGCCGGGGACTCCCACACCACGCTGAGCCTGAGCCTTTCCGAGGCCCATCTCTATCCTGTGGCCCTCTCCCAGCTGGCGGAGGGCTGGGTGCTCACCGCCCTGCCGGCGGCGGAAAAAGCCTGTATCGGCTGGACGGTGGAGCGGGTCAACGGCATGAGCATGACCACGGTGGAGGAGCGTCTGGCCAAGGTCTACAGCTATGACAACATGGTACGCCTGCGCCGGCAGGTTCAGCAGGGCTTTGCCGCGGCGGAACTGCTGCGTTATGTGGGCGTCACCGAGGATATGGGTCCTCTCGCCATTGAGGCCGCCGGCCCCGGCGGGGAGCGGAGAACCATCACCCTCCCTCTCCTCCCGGAGGAGCAGGAGCAGTGGCCGGAGATGGCCCGCCTGACGCCCCAAGGGACTCCCGCCACCGCCTTCCAGCGCCGGGCCTACTTCTCTCTGGACTTGGGCGAGGCCTACTACATCCAGTACAACACCTGTCAAGAGGACCCGGAGCTGCCTATGGAGCGGTTTGCCGCCCAAGTGGAGCGGGATCTGAACGCCAAAAGGTACAGCAAGATCCTGATAGATCTGCGCAATAACGGCGGCGGCTCCGATGGGGTGCTGGTGCCGATCCTGATGCTTCTGGCCCCTAAGATCCGCGCCGGTGAGGCGGAGGTCTGGGGCCTTGTGGGGGAGGGCACCTTCTCCTCTGCCCTCATCAACGCCGCGGAGATCCGGGAGATGGGCGGCTTCTTAGCCGGCACTCCCACCGGGGGCAGTGTGGATCACTTCGGCTCCGTGAGTACCTTTGCCCTGCCCAATTCCGGCATCAGGGGTCAGTATTCCAATAAATACTTGGAGTTGGGCGGCCTCTTGGAGAGCGCCGCCGGCATAGGGGTGGCGTCCCTCCAGCCGGACCTGTACCTGCCGGAGACCACTGCGGACCATCTGGCGGGCCGGGACACGGCAGTGGAGGCCGTTTTGGCCCAAAAAGTTCCCTATACTCCGGAAATAGAGGGGGAACGCCCCCTGTCCCGGGGCCGCTTTGTGGGAATGCTCAGGGAGGCTTTGGGGGCCGGGGCGGAGAGCTGGGACAGCGGTTTTGAGGATTTGTTTCCCCTGAGCTGGTTTGTGCCCGATGTGGTCTGGGCGGAGGAAAATGGGGTTGTCTCCGGTACGGGGACAGGGCGCTTTGCGCCTCTGCGGACCATCACCTGTCAGGAGGCGGCGGTGCTGGTGGAGCGGGCCCTTGCCGTCGGCGGCAGGACGCTGCCCGCTGTGCAGGAGGGGCCGGTGCCTGAGGGGGCCGGCGCCTATGCGGCGGAGGCGGTGGCCGCGGCCTTCCGTCAGGGCCTCCTGCCGGAGGGGGTCTCCCCGCAGGCGGAGCTGCGCCGTGCCGACGGGGAGACTATTTTGGCACGCCTGACCGCCGCCCTGCAATAGGGACAAAAGGCGGAAAAGTGTTGAAATAATCCCTTGTTGGACGAATAATACATTTGATTTGAGACGTTTTGCTCGCCGCCGTTTGCGGCAGCAGCCGCAAGACATGGCATATATTACTTACGAACTGAAAGGTCGGAAGTAATATTATAAAAGGAGCATCTATGAGGAGGTATGTTTTGTCAGGTATCTCTGTCATGGCCGCGGTGGCGGTGCTGGCCGCGGCGGTATTCACAGAAAATTGGATTTTTTACCTGCTTATTGCCTGCATAGTGTTTGCAGTATCCATTATGGGGAGCAGGGGAAAGCGCCGCGAATAGATTTCCCGTATACCTTGGGCCGTCACCGGGCATACTACCCCTGACAGGGAGGTGACAGTATGCCCAAGAACACCCCGCCTACGGAGCGGGTGCCCGGATATCCAGACGGCCCGGATGATGTGATTAACCTCTATGGCACCTATGAGATTCAGCCCACGGCGGACACGGATCACCGCTATCCTATGATCGCTCAGGGGCTGTCTCAGGAGGAGCGCCGGCGCAGTCAACAGAACGCTCGCCTGCGCCAAATCGAGGAACAGCAGGGGGACAAGAAGTAACAGGAGGGACGCAGGTCCTTCCTGTTATTTCTTGTTTTTGACTTTTTATGGTAAAAATCGGGGTAAAAAATCCACGGTTTTTGCAGGAAAAACGGGGAAAAATGGGGAAAAAGCGGAAAAAAAGAGGGGGGTGTTGCACGCCCTGTTGCACGTCAAGGGCCGTTTTGACGACGTGGCACCCCTCTTCCGCCGAATGCTGCTGAAGATGTTTTTTGAAGAGGGCGGTGGGAGTCGATTGGCTGAAAGGTCTGATAAGATAAAATTTAATCATATATTTATTCGCTCATCTGGTTTTATTGGCTGGGCATCCGCGTGCCGCCAGCCTGCGGAGGGCCGTTGGAGGACTTGCCGTATTTGGGGGGGATGAATTTTGAGAGCGGAGCGCCGCCGCCGTATCCGATTGCGACAGATTGCTTCCGACCTTTCAGGTCGGAAGCAATCTGTGCCATGTTTGCGGAGTTGTTTTCAACCACAGCGGTACAGAAACATTCCGCGGCAAACTACTGAAAATGATACTTGCCGACAAGCAGGAATAAAACAGGAAAGCTGACCGCCGAACGGGAAACGCCCAATCAGCGTATCCTGCATGGAAAGAGGAAGTGAAAGAAGCGGAGAAAATCAGAAAAAGTGTTTACAGTGTCTCGCGGCCGGAACAGAGGGAGCAGCAGCCCCGCTGGACGCAGAATATGGAGCGGTAACGGAGGGCGGCGGGGGCGGTCAATAACTATCACCGCCGCCCATCCAACGCTTTTTATATGCCGTTTCCGTTGGCGGCTGGAAAAATTCAAAGTCGAAAATCAACTATATATGGCCTTTCTTTGCATCATTACCCCAGTGACTATGTGGTGCTATGCTCAGTTTTAACTAAATGTGGTTATCCCTTTAACTCAGCCGAACAGGAGTACCAACAGCTAAGACCAAGCGTTCCAGAAGGCGCG
>CANPBB010000080.1 GCA_947572235.1 uncultured Clostridia bacterium | reverse complement strand
TGAATAATTTTATTTCTGCGTTTTTTGCTTGTATCTTTTTTATCTACACAAGGTTGCGAAAAGGGGTGAAGTCGTTGTCCTGCGGGTTGTCGCTGTCCACTCCGTCGTTGATGGCGATGAAGCGGACGCCAAACTCGGGAAAGCGGAGCTCCGTATATAGGCCCACCTCCAAGTAGTTGCGGCCAAACCGGGACATATCCTTGACGATCACCGTATGGACTTTCCCAGCCTCGATGTCGGACAGCATCTCCAAGAAGCCGGGGCGCTGGAAATTTGTACCACTCCATCCATCGTCTTTATAAACCCTGTGATGGGTGATACGATGGTCTTTGCAATATTTGGAAAGAATCTCGATCTGGTGGGCGATGCTGTCGCTGTCCCCGATGTTCTCGTCGTCGCGGGAGAGGCGGACGTAGAGTGCCGCCCACTGCTGGGTCATAGTTCCTAACTGCCTGCTCATTTCAGCCTCCTATCCGGCAGTTACCGCTTCTGGCCTTGTGACACTTATATTGTATCAAATAATGCGGAAAGCGTCAAGTTTTGGGAATGTCAATGACATTCCCTTTTGCTTTCCTTGTCAAGCAGTCGCTCTATCTTCTCAGAAACGGTAACACCTTTGGCGGCGAAGTAATGTTGGATGATATAGGTCGTATGGCCGATTTTTACGGTCTCGGCACAAGGCTGCTTGCTTGCTGTCAGATCAGTCAACAGGACCATCCCTTTCTCAGTAGTTTTGTGTCTCACCATGAGACCTGAACATAGGAACACCCGCACAACCTCTGCGCGGGAAACATGGGCATAAATCGGACGGCCGGCGGCACACCGGCCTCACGGGACTTTCACCCCCGCGCGGGTCTCGCGCAGCCCTACCCATTGCCTGCGACGCTTTGAACGCTCGGACTGTGGCTGTAGGGGAGTATCGTTAGCGTATGCGCCGCTGCTTATGGCTGCCGGCCTTCGGTATAGACGGGTCTCGCTCTCCCATAGGGTATGGGGTCATGGCGCGTCTACCGATGCGGCGCATACAGAATGTATCCGTTGCCCTATACTGCGCCGCCATTCTCCTGCGGGCTTTCTTTTTCAAGGTGCAGAGCAGAGGACAGGACAGGGAAAGGGAAAGGGTAAGCTGCCCGACCCTCTTTTACAGGCCGATGATGGCCTGAATGAGCTTGATCTCCAGACGGCGCTTCATATACTCGTCCAAGCAGTTGTGGGGCGTACCGGCCTTGTCGTAGAGCTTGCGGGTACAGAGCTTGCGTATGTAGCCCTCATAGTGCCGCAGGATACGGTCTATGGCCTCGGCGTCCCCGGCGCGGGCGGCGCGGATCACCGGGAGGGATGGCAGCGCCCTGTCTGTGGGGTAGGACTTTTTCACTTGTTTTCAACCTCCTTCCGGCATCAGTGCCGCTAATTTGGTGCGGAGCGCCTTTAGTACCTTTGTCCGCCGCCGCTGGACGGTGTAGCGGGGCAGACCCATAAGGCTGCCGATCTCCGCGTCTGTTAGGTCCAGCACACAGCGCAGGACTAAGATGCTCTGTTCTGTGGCAGGCAGGCTGCTTTGATATTGATGATATATTACTTAACTGTGTTGGGCTTTATTTCGGGATGGTTTTGGGAAATCAGGTGAAACGGAGATTACTTAGTAAATAGGGGCGCTTATCATACGCGGCGTGCGCTGTTACGCCGCGTATGATGTTGTATATACCTTTAATTTGGATAAGTGCAAAATAGCGAACAAGCGAGTGGTCTAAGGGAATAATTACACTGAGGTTGAATCTAATCTCTGAAAAGATTCGCGTCCCACCGTGAGATTTCATTTATTCCCCATAATCGCCGGGCTTGCCCACCGTGGCAAATCCAGCCTTCCCAGTAATGACTACATTATTATGCCCACTGGCGCAGTGGATGATCTGAACATTGCCGCTCTCATCCCAGCCGCCAACAATCCCCACATGGCTGTCCTCGGGGTAGAACACCAAATCTCCCGGCTGGGCCTCGTCCCAAGAAACCGGCGCGCAGTACCCATGCTGGGCCTGCACACCCTCCCCATACCCTACGGCATACTCCCCGTGTGAGGCGTTATAAAACACCCAGTCTACAAACCCGCAGCAGTCCAGCCCATAGGGGCGGTAGGTGCCGGTGGAGGGACTGCCCTCGGCCCAGACCTTTTGTAGCGTCCCCCATCGGGGGTCCCAACCAAACACCCGGCTGTAGCCACCCAAGAAGTAGTTCACCTTCCCCACCAGCTTACAGGCCGTCTCCACCACGGCCCGGCGCTCAGGGGACAGGTCATCGGGCAGACTGTGCAGGAGTGCGGTAACAGCCTCTTGGGAGACGCTGAGGTCGGCGAGGAGGTCATCGAGGGTATCCAGCTCCTCCAGCAGCTCCGTCAAGGCGCTGTTCTGGTCGGCGTCGAAGCGGTAGGCCGTCCGCATACCCTCCGCAGTCTTGGCAGTAATCGTGATGTGCAAAATCTTCTCCGTCCACGCCTCGTCCTCGCCGTCATGCTCTATCGTTTCCACCTCGGAGGAGATATCGCACATATCCCAAAAGACGGCCTTCAGCCGCTCCACCCGGTCGGGGGTCAGCTCGGCCACATCCACACCATCCACTCCACCGGCGGTCTTGCAGGCGAACACCGCCACCACCTCCCGCCAGTCCGGGCCGGCGCCTTGGAGGTCTATACTATCGTAGTCTCCAGCCTGTAGATCAGCCAGCTCGTCCGTCAGATCCATATTGACCTGAGAGACAGCAACACTCAGGGGAACAGCATCGCGGGAGGGCTCGTTGGAAAAGAGGATGCCAAAGGGGGACGCGATAATCGCCGCCACCAGAAAGAGGATACAGAGGGCGGTAATCAGGGCAGCCCCGCCCACCAGAGCGGAGAGGGCCGCAGCCATGGACTGCACCGCCTTAGCCGTGGCAACTGCCGCCTTTTTGGAGAGTTTGGCGGCGGCTTTAGCCGCCTGCTTCGCGCCATGGGCTATCCCACGCTTAGCCTCCCCCTGCGCCTTGCGGCGGGCCCGGCTGGTGATCTGTCTGCCGGGGGAGGCAGGGGCTGCGTTGGTGCTGGCGATCCGCTCCACTGCCTGCCGGGTTTTGGGGGCAACCGCCCCACCCTTGGGTTTTGTCCTCGGCGTGGAGGAGCGGCGGGGCCTCTCCCGGATGGATTGATGGATAGATTGATTTTCAGAAATAGATTTTTCTCTTGAATGGATGGAAATGCCGGGTACAGAGGCAGATTTGCCGTAGTACGCAGAGGAAAATGGCCCGTTGCTCTCCGGCACAATATCCGGGTGCCGGACCATCTCCCTCTTGGCATCCACCGCCCGCTGCCGCATACGCTCCTCTGGTGTCGGCGCAGACATAGCAGGAGGTGCCGGGGTCTTATCCCCCGGCACCTCCTGACGCTTTTTCATCCGCTTATGTTCTTTTGAGGCTTTCATAACGGCCTTGATAACGGTTTGTTTTGCCCTATAGTCTACTTCCTGCACAGCCATACCGGTGGTCTGCTCCACCTGCTCTACCGCCTCAGCAGTACTACCGGTCTCGCTTTTGAAGCAGTCCTCTCTGGAAAAGCCGTTCCTCCGCCTTTTTCGCTGTACCAGCTTCTTCCTGAGCTTGGCCGTCATCATCCGATTGGCCCTCTGCCGGGCCAGCCGCTTGGCTTTCCGCTTCCCACGACCTTTGATCTTGTCCTCCTGCTTTCGTTCCCGTATTTTAGCTATAAAACTCGCCTCCTTTATCTAAAATAATACCTATCGCTGGCGGTCGCTGTGGTCTCAACCCGCAATTCTTGAATCGCGTTTCATGGTGCATACCTCATAATTTTTGTAGAATTTTGGTAAATCTTGACGAAAGAGGTGGATTTACCATGAAGAAAAATTTCTACAAAGCTATGAAGGCATACCTCCGCAAAGAGCTTCTGTTGTGCAGGGCCGCACTGAAAATCTCTCAGGAAGAAATGGCGCACCGCCTGCTCATAAGCGTTAGGGCTTATGCTTCTCTGGAAGCCGGCAAATCCTGCTGTAGTCTCATTACCGTTGCCCTCTTCCTCAGCCGCTGCTGTTCTGACCGCTGCGCTTTCATTGACGGCCTCCTTGCCATCTTTGAGCCGGCTGAATCTGATGTTGCCTGACTTAGTATATATGTCGAAAAATGGCGTCTCACGGTGGGATTTCATTCCCCCTCGCCGGGGGTGGTGGACATGAGCCTATAGAGCTCCGTATCCTTGGGTATCGTGTTGACAAAGGGCACCAGCGACCCGCCAATCCGCAGTAGCCCATGCCCCGCCTCGGCGTTGGTGACATACCCCATCTGCGTGTCGGAGATATGCAGCAGCTTCCCTAACTCCGCCCGGTCCGTGGCCGCCTGATTGAACAGCAGCAAAAATTCCGAGTTAGCCAGCATCAGCCGGGCCGTCTCGGACTTCAAGCACTCCTCTATGTTCTGCGTGGCCGCCGTCATGGGCGCGGCGTACTTCCGAAACCGCTTCCACGCCCGGTACAGGAACTCCCCGGAGTAGTGGTACTTGAAGTACAAATAGCACTCGTCCAAGAACACCCACGTGTACTTCCCCCGCCTCCGATTCTCCATCACCCGGTTCTGGATGGCCTCCAGCGTGACCACCAGCGCCGTGGGCCGAAGCTGCTCCCCCATCTCGTAGAGGTCCAATACCACAATCCGGCTGTCCATATCCACATTGCCGGGGTGGGCGAACACGTTCAAGCTGCCCTCGGTGATCAGCTCCGCCACCAGCGCAATCTCCCGGGCCTCCGGGTCCGCCTGCCGCAGGACCTCCCTGCGCCAGTCCGTCAGGAGGGGCATGGGGGCCTTGCCCCGGCTGCTGAAATAGGTCTGGTAGACGTTGGCGGTACAGCGGTCTATGATGGACTTGTGGCTGCCGGTGAGCCGCCCCACCCCCATCTGCTGCTCCAAGATGCTGGTGATGATCCCGGACTTCATGGCAACAAGGTCCTCCCCGTCCCCATAGCCCTCCGTCACCTCCAAGGGGTTGATGTGGTGCCTGCTGCGGGGGGATATCTCAATCACCTCCCCGCCCAAGGCCCGGGCCAGAGGGCCGTACTCCCGCTCGGCGTCTATGATGATGATATCGTCATTGGTGGCAAGGGCCACATTCTGAATGGTGGACTTCATCGCCATGGATTTGCCGGAGCCGGAGACGCCCAGGTAGAAGGCGTGGGGGGAGATCAGGCGCTTGCGGTCGCAGATCAGGAGGTTCTTGGAGATGGCGTTGATGCCGTAGGGCAGGCCGCCAGGGTCTTGAATCTCCTGTACTCTAAAGGGCATGAGGACGGCGGTGCTCTCGGTAGTCAGGGTCCGCAGGGCCTTGACACGGCGGAGGCCGTAGGGGAGGACGGTGTTCAGGCCGTCCTCCTGCTGGTAGCGGAGGACGGAGAACTGACACAGGTGCTCCCGGCCTATGGCAAGCAGGGTCTCCGTGTCGGCGTCCAGCTGCTCCAAGGTGTCCGCGATGTGGACAAGGGTGACAACGGCAAACATCATGCGCTGGTCCCGCTCGGTGAGGTCGGACAGGAACTCCTTGGCCTCACCTCGAAGCTGCTCCAGCTCATAGGGGACGGCGGCGGTGAAGTTGTTCTTGTCGTTCTGCCGCTGCTGCCAGCGGGTGATGTCCGTCTCGATACCTAAGATACGGCTCTGGATCTCCCGTACCGCCTCGTCTGTGGGGATAGGGAGGATGTCGATGGACAGCATGAGGTTTCGGGAGAAGTCCGAGAGGTCGGCAATCATGCAGTCCTTGATGTAGCTGGCGTAGTCCTTCAGGAACAGCACCCGGCCGAACTTCTCCCCCATCTCGAAGTACCCGGCCCGAAACCGGAGGCCATCCGGGCAGATCAGGTCCCGGAAGTCCAAGCCCCGGCGGATGGCGGCGGTCTGGTCAAAGGTGAAGTAGGGCTCCTCGCCGGGGCGGAAGAAGTCGTGGAGGATGCGGAGGCGGTCGTGGTTGGAGACGGGCCGGGCCCCGCTGTCCAGGCGTCCAAAGCTCTTGGAGAGGTTCAGGTCCACCCGGCGGAAGTAGGCCCGGGCCTCCTCAATCTTCCGCTGGGGGATGGAGAGGGTGATGTACTTCTCCTGCACAAGGTTGTTGCTCTCCGCCGCCCGCTGGGTGAGGATGCGGTTGGCCTCTTGGCGGTACTTGTCCAAGTGGTCCCCCCGCTCCTTCATGAGGATAGTGCGCTGGAAGTCCGCGCTGTTCAGGCGGCGGTTGATGATGGTGATTTTGGCGGCGGCGTCTGTGGGCAGGCTGTTGAGGACGCCGCCGTAGGAGGTGAAGATGCCCCGCTGGTCCTCCTCGGAGGCGGCGGCGTAGTTGATGTCGGCAAAGCGCCAGGTGCGGCTGTGCTTGCGGCCAACGAGCCAGATCCCGTCCGAGCAGACGCGCCGGATGGGGATGGACTGCTGGACGCTGCGGGGGATGCGGAAGGTGTCACGTTCGCTCCTGTTGGCGGCGGTGAGGGCTTTAATCAAAGTCGATGTCCTCCTTTCGAGCTAAGAGGGTGTAGTAGAAGTTTTCGGAGACAAAGCGCCGGCCTCCGGCGCAGAGGAGTTCGGACTTGAGGAGGGCCCAGAGGAACTGCTCCAAGGTCAGGCTGTTGTAGGAGAAGAAGCCCGCCACGGCTACAGGAGCGGCGGCGAGGACGCAGAGCCAGCTTGCGGTCTCCTTGCCTAACGCCGGGGCGAGGAATAAGTAGACCGTCACGGCGATGCCCACGGCCAAGGCGGCGCAGAGGAACTGCCGGAGGGACAGGCCGAAAAAGATGGTTTCCCGGTGCTGGCGGATTTCTTTGGGGATTTTGATTTCCATAGTAAGTACCTCAGTTTCTATTTTTAAGTGCCGTAAAATTTGCTGTTGAATTTTACAGCAGATAGGGGTATACTGGGAGACAGAAGGGAGGCAGATATCATGCCGAATATCAAACCGATTTCCGATCTGCGTAATTACAGCGAGGTGCTCCACGATGTAGCGGTGGGCGCGCCGGTGTTTCTGACGAAAAATGGCCGGGGGCGGTATGCTATCATGGACATCCAAGACTATGAGAGGACCCAAGCCACACTCCGGCTGATGGATGAGCTGGCCAAGGGCCGCCGCTCCGGTGAGTTGGAGGGTTGGCTGACAGCGGAGGATATGCGGAGGCATTTTGAGGAAAAAGCAAATGAGGAGTAATATCCATTACTCCAAAGAATCTCGCCGCGATATGGATGATATTTGGGCTTATATCGCACAGGAGCTCCAAAATCCCTCCGCCGCGAAGCATGTGGTGGACGGCATTATGGACGCCGTTGACCAACTGGAACTGTTTCCGCTGATGGGTACTCCCTTATCTATAGCTGTCGGTGAAAACAGGGACTGCCGTTTTCTTGTCAAAGGGAATTACATGATCTTCTATCGGTGTCAGGGAACAGACGTCTATGTGGACCGTGTGCTGTATGGCCGCCGGGACTATCTGCGTATCCTGTTCGGGGATATCAAAGAGGAGTAGCACCGCACTATAGCCCCAACATCTCCTTCACGATCCTGCCCGCCCCCTTGACCAGCCCGGTGAGGATCAGCATATTGAAAATGAGCTGCCCCACATACTGCCACACCATCGTGACGGCAGTGAGGCTCCCATCCACCGCCGGACTGCTGCTGGAGAGGAAAGCCGAATAGATCAAGCAGGCCAGCACAATCACCGCGCCCTCCATGCACGCGCCGGTGTAGCTTCTGAGGAACGCCTTGCCGCTGGCAGATGTCCCCTCCCCGGCAAAGGCGGCCAAGGGCAGAGGGGCTAAGGCGGTGAACATATAGAGCCGGAAAAACCGGCCATACACTGTCAGAAGCAGAATAAAGGACATCACGGTAATAAACAAACTGCCCAAGAGCGACACCAGCCAGAGGGGGATACTGGCCAGCAGGCCCAAATCCTCAATAGCCGTCACGATCTCACCGGGCAGTGTGGCTGCCGTAGCGAGACTGCCGCCCATGCTGCCCATGACGGTGGCCACGATGCCGCCGCAGACGCTGAAAATGCCGGTCATGATCTCCATACAGCTCCCCACCGCCACCTTCGCCAGCACGAAGCGGATGAAGTGGCGCAGGGCGAACTCCGGGCGCTGGAAGTCCCGGAAACTGACGGCGCTCTGGAAAATGCCCATGGCGAAGAACAGCACCAAGAGGCCGTAGCCCACCCCCACCATGGCGGTGTGGATGCTGGAAATGGCCCGCCAGATGTCGCCGCCCTTGAAATCTTGGGGCGTCTGCGTCAGGAGCGTCCAGATTTCGGCAAGTTTGCTGTTCCAGTCTGTCAGGGCGGTTTCCAAAATGCTTATAATCCAGTTGTCGCTGATAGTCTGTCACCTCCTAATGGGGAATGGCGTCTCATGGTGAGACGCCATTCCCCTTGTCACATTGGCCTTGCTCATACCGCGCCGATGGCGGTCAGGATCTCCTTGGCAAAAGCTATCATAAGCCCGCCGAACAGGCAGAGGAAGCCCTGTGTCCGCTGGCTGGCATCGTGGGACTGGATGGACATGCCCACCTGTACAATGCCCCAGCCGAGGATAATGACCCCGAGGGCCTTGATGATGGAGAAGATGAAATCGGACAGATTGCTTACGATGTCAAGCGGGTCAGAGGCGGCATAGGCCGGAACCGCGAACAGGCAGAAGGATAGTACCAAAACTGTCCATACCGCCATAAGGCGGTGCGCAAAATGGTTAGTGTTCTTTCTCATAGTCAGGATTCCTCCATATCTTCAAGTATTTCGATATCGTCCAAAGAGGTAAACTCAAAATCGAGGTCCCCCACATCGTAGAGGCAGGGGGCGTTGTGTGTATAGGGCATCGCGCCGCCATCTGCCGTCCTCTTAATGTTGGGGTGCCGCATGAGGTTGTACTTGGCGTCTATCACCGGCGCCTCGCCCCGGATCAGGACGAGGGCCAAGCGGTTGTCCAGCATCCGCACCTCATCCGGGGTCAGAAGCTCCCGCCCGGCGGACTGCACATTCTGGCTGAAGGAGCCGTTGCGCCCCTTGCTCTGGCTGCTGGTCTGGGTCTGGATGGTCTCCTTGCCCAGCAACTCTGAGACGTACTTATGGGTGCTGGCCTCATTGCCGCCTAAGTAGATAAAGCTGTCCGCGTTGCCGATGATGCCCTCCCAGTCGTCCTTAAACAGGGCCTTGAGCTGGGAGATGTTTTGCAGGATGATGGTAGCCATGATGTTCCGGGAGCGCATGGTGGCCTGCAACCGGGCGTAGCCATCCGGGAGCGCGATATTCGCAAACTCGTCGAACATGAGCCGCACGGGAACCGGCAGGCTGCCGCCATGTACCTTGTCCGCCTGATAGTACAGCTCCTGAAATGCCTGCGTGTACAGCATCCCCACAAGGAAATTCAAGGAGGCGTCGTTGCTGTCCGGGATGATGCAGAATACCGCCTGCTTTCGCTCACCCAGCTTCTCCAGCTCCATGGTGTCGGTGGCTGTGATCCTCTGCACCTCTGGCAGGGTGAAGGGGGCCAGACGGACGGAGGCGGTGATGAGGATGCTCATAGCCGTCTCGCTGGGGGCCTGCTTAAATACCTTGTACTGCCGCAGGGCGATGTGGTGGGGGTCCTCCTCCTCCAGCGCCTGAAACAGCAGGTCCAGCGGGGACTGGTAGTCCCCATCCCCCTCCTTGGCCGCGCCGTACTCCAGCATGGTCAGCATCATCTCCATAGTCTGCTCCTCCGGCGGCGCCTCGTGGAGCAGATACAGCATGAGGGCGCTGTCCAAGGCGATCTCGCTTTTCTCCCAGAAGGGGTCGTTAGAGTGGGCGTTTTTCGGCGTGGTGTTGCGGATGAAGTTGGCAATGAGCTTCAATACATCGGCATCACTGCGGATGTAGCGGAAGGGGTTGTAGCAGTCGCTGCGCTCCGGGTCCACGAGGTCTATCACCCGGACCACGTAGCCCTCCTGTAGGAGCAGGGGGATGGCGGACCGGGCCAGTTCTCCCTTGGGGTCCGTGGCAATATAGGAGGCGTTGGCCTCGTAGAGATTGGGCTTGACCACGTACCGGGTCTTGCCCGCGCCGCTGCCGCCCACCACGATTTGCAGCAGGTTCCTTTGGTGCTGGCGTCCGTTTAGGCTCATGCGGAGGTTCTGGGTGAGGATGGCGTTATTGCGGGGGTCCCTGTCCCGGTACTTTCGATTGAGCTGGTGGACATTGCCCCAGCGGGCGGAGCCGTGCTCCTCGCCGGTCCTGCGGTTCTGCTTGGCGGAGAGGCAGAGGACGATGGCGAAGGCGTAGAGCACCAAGGCCCCGGCCATGAATTTGAGGGTGTGGGGCGTCCAGTGGAGGGAAAAGGGGCGCTCCAGTACGGTACTGAAACGCCCCATGAGGGTGAAGATGGTCATGCCCTCCTCATAGCCGGAGGCCAAGGCCGCCCCCATCCAGAGGACGGGGACGGCCAGCAGGAGCCACGGGAGGGGGCTGTTGTTGTGATTAAATCGCTTCAATCTTTGACACCTCAATTTCGTTTGTGTCTCACCATGAGATTTAATACCCGGTGCGGGGCAGCGGGGTGGGCTTGCCGTAGACGGTTGTCACCCAGCGGGACACCGCCTGCACCCAGATGCCGTTGTGCGTCCCGCCCACATCGGCGATGTTGACGAAGCTGCTGCCAGCAACAAGGCCAGGGACGGCCTTGCAGTGGAGTACAGGGGCCTCTACTTGGCTGAAGCCTCCGGGGACCTGCCCGAACACAAACATGATCTCCGTCACCCGCTCATTGGCCGCAAGGCCGAGGGCGGCGGGGGATGCCTGCAATGCATAGTTCTTCTGTGTACTCAGGTTGTCCGCCAGTGTCCGGTACTTCCCACCGTTTACCCGGTAGGTGATCTTGTACACGCCGGGGAAATTATAGGTACCGGTGACGATGGTGTTCAGCCGCACTTGGGCAGGGAGGGCATCCCGCCAGTAGAAAGACTGGAGCATAACATTGGAAGTGTTAGCGATGCCGGACAGCACATAGTTTACCGGCTGGCCAGCTATAGCCTCCTTGGGTCCCGTCTTGGAGATAGAGACCCCGGTAGACAGGCTCTTATTGGAAATCTCCATGCGGACGATCTGCCCGGCGTATTCCAGCACAGCGGTGTAGGTCTCGGTGGAGGTGCCGTAATTGGCCGGAGCCTTGGTTTCCCGGATCAGGTAGCGGCCCAAGGGCAGGGGTTTGGAGACCGCAAGACCGTTGGAGCCGCTGACAATGGTATCCACTTTCTTTCCGGTGCGCTCGTTGTAGATGTCGAAGGAGCCACCGGAGAGCAGCGTCCCGGCAGGCAGACCATTGGTGGGGTTGTAGTCGGCGGACTTCTTCACAATCTGGATTTGTCCAGTGATGGGGGTATTCTTCCAAGTGACCTCCGTGGTTTCCCCAGCCTTGACATAGACGGTTTTAAGCTGGGCATCCTCCACATAACCCTCATTCTCCAGCTCCCGCAGATAGTACCGTCCCGGCGTCAGGTCCTCAATGCGGACATAGCCCCGATCATCCGAGGCGTACTGCCCAACAGGATTCTTACCGCTGTCATATAGGAGGAATTCAACCCCATAAATCCCCTTGCCGGTAGTGCTGTCTATCTTGTGGATCAGAATACCGGAGCTCTCCACATTGGTTACAGTCACTATCGTGGTCTTGCCATCCACCACCTCAAAATAGTGGGGCGTATCATCCAGCTTGAACCCCTTCGCCGCCTCGACCTCCACCGCATAATAACTGCCGCTGGAGAGATCCAAATGGACGCTGCCACTCTGCCCGGTGGTCACGGTGTCCACCAAGGCATCATCCATCCTGTGAACCTCGAAGGTAGTATTGGGAATACGCTTTGCCTTGTTGGAGGCGGAAACCTTGATGATCTCAATGCCACCTATCGGAGTGTTATAAAACGTCAATGTCTGCACATCATCTGGGTTGACCACCACCGTCTGACTTCTGGTAGCCTCATCAATGGCATACCCCGGAATACTCTCCACTTCCGTCACAACGATGGTGCCCGTAATGCCGGACAGCACGATCTGGCCCTCGGCGTTAGTGGTGTACAGCCCATTGGAGGACAGCTTGCCGC
>CANPBB010000079.1 GCA_947572235.1 uncultured Clostridia bacterium | reverse complement strand
ACCCCCGACCTGCTGATTACAAATCAGCTGCTCTACCAACTGAGCTATACCAGCATGATTAGCAACGACCATTATAATACCAGACAAGGTGGTGATTGTCAACTACCAATTTGCGATTTTTTCAGTTTTTTTGAGGAGGGATGGGATGAAGAGAAAACCTCGGCGCCAGATGGATCTTCAGCGCCTGCATCCGGGGGCCTGCTGCACCATCTGCGGAGGGGCGCTGTACCCGGGAGACCGGTATTGGCAGGTAAACGGGGTGCGCAGCTGTGAGAGCTGCTTGGACACCTTGGCCAAGGCGGAATTTGCCGGACATGTGGTGATCTGCGGAGAGGGGGCGGAGCGATGACGCTGCTGGAGATGGCGGAGGAGTACCGGGCCAATGCCGCGGTGCTTCTGGAACGAAGAAATCTTCTGCGGGAGGAGCTGAAGAAAAGCGACGATCCAGCAGCCCGTCAGGCGCTGGAGCGGCGCATCCGGGATCTGAACCAGCTCTACCGGGAGGGCAGGGAGGCGGCGCTGTTTATGGAGCGATATTACGAGAGGGGGCCGTTATATGGGCGTATACCGCGCGCCGGATCGGGCAAGGACCTATCGAGACAACGAATTCATCGGCGATCTCACCGTGTGGAATCGGGAGCACAGCGAGGACAACAGCGAACAGATAGAGCGCCTGCGCCGAAATCTTCGCGCGGCCCGGGAGCAGGAGCTGACACCCCGGCAGCAGCAAATGATGGAGCTCTACTACGATCAGGGCAAGACCATGACCAAAATCGCCCGACAGCTCCGGGTGAACAAGTCCACCGTGTCCCGAACGCTGGCTCGGGGGCGGGCCAGACTGAAAAAATGCTTGAAATACAGTTTCTAATCTGTTAGACTGTCCGGTAGCCGTCAGCTATGCTGGCGGCTGCCGGAAAACTTTTGCATGTGATTTGCACTCGACAGGGGGAATTATCTATGTTTCAGCATACCATCCACAACCAGTGGGGACGCCTGCTCTTAGGCGTGGCGGGCAGCTTTCTTTACGCCTTTGCGGTGAACATCTTCGTGGTGCCCATGGGGCTCTACACCGGCGGGCTCTTAGGTGTGTGTCAGCTGCTGCGCACGCTGATTTACCAGCAGATGGGCATTGTGAACGGCTACGACTTCTCAGGTATCCTCTACTTTCTCGCCAATGTTCCCATCTTCATCTTCGCCTATCGCACCTTGGGGAAAAACTTCTTCATCAGCAGTCTCACCTGCACCGCCACCAGCACCCTCTTTCTCAGCCTGATCCCCGCCCTGCCCACGCCGGTGGTGGAGGACATCCTCTCCAACTGCTTGGTGGGCGGGATTCTCACCGGGGTGGGCTGCGGCTTCATGCTCACCTGCGGGTGCAGCAGCGGTGGTCTGGATATTGTGGGACTGTGCTTGGCCAAGCGGGGCAGCCACTTCACCATCGGACGGTTCAATATTATCTTCAATGCCCTGCTCTACAGCCTGTGCGGGCTTTTGTTCAGTGTGCCCACCATGATCTACTCCATCATCTATACCGTCTTTACCTCAGTGATGCTGGACAAGGTCCACCAGCAGAGCATCAACGTACAGGTGCTGATCTTTACCAAGGATAAGCAGGCGGAGCTGGCGGACTATATCACCCATGACCTCAGCCGGGGCGTCACCTACTGGACCGGCGAGGGAGGGTATACCCATCAGCCAGTGAAGGTGCTGTGCACCTGCCTGAGCAAGTTTGAGATCAATGAGCTGCGGGATGTGATTTTGAAGATTGATCCCCACGCCTTCATCACCACCCAAGAGGGTGTAAAAGTGATGGGATACTTCCCCAAGCGCTTGGGATAGATACAGAAAAGAGGGCCGTTTCCCAAGGGCGGGGCCTCATAAAGAAGCTAAAGGCACGACAGGCCACGGTGGCCTGTCGTGCCTTTTTGACGGTGAAACCCACTATGATACTTTCGGGAAAAGCGCCTGTGGGAGAGCGCGGTAATCCGGAATCCCCTTATTGCCATGTGATTTGACCTAAATGCTCTCTGAGCGCTTCCAAATGAGATTCATCAATGGCTCCTGCATGAATGTCGGCATAAAATCCATTACTTCGTATCCATGCGATAAGCTTTTCGTCCGAATACATGACGGCAATTCCATACACATTGAATTCCGGCAAAAGATGATAGTCTTCGTTGCAAAATTTTTCTAATTCCCGTTCAATATCAAGTGTTGTCACGAATTTTCCTTTACATCTTCCTTTTTTAACAACTGGTTTATTTTCCAGCGCAATTGTAAGCATTCTGGCCACACAAAACTGGTAGCAGCAAAAGCCGCTCTTTTCTATATGCCATTCCCTTTTGTAATATTGCGCAAGGCAGCCGCTTTTTATATCGTAACCAGCAATTGGCGTCCGCTTTTTCTTGAAGAAAACAATGATTCCCTGTTCTGTATAGATTTCGCCAAGCGGCAAGAAATGCTCAACATTTGAAAAATATTCCTCCTGATTGTGAATTGCCGTGTAAATAAGTTTTAATTCTGCCGGAAAAGGAACCCCCAGCTTTCCTTCCGCCGCGGAAAAATCAACATCGTTCCTCCTGCTGAGGTTCATAAACGACTGCATTTTAAATATCATGGCTTGTAAATCTGTATATTCAGGTTCCAGTAAACGGTGGTTTTCCCAAAAACGAACGGCCTGATCTTCTTTGCTAATTTGGTGGTCTGTTAAAATGCGCTCCGGTCTGCTGAGGGAGACGTTCTGGTACCCGGAAACTTGTTCCGCAGGATAACTTCCAAAGTATATGTTATTACGATAAACATAAAACCCCTGCTGCATTTCGCCCTCCCAAAATTTCTTTGAAAGATTTCAGCTTGCTGGTCAAGTTATCATAAAGCAACACCTGCTGGAAAGCAACTGCTTTTCAGCGGGTGTCAGCTTTCTTACGATAGGACGCCAAAAGGACCGGTCCTCTTTTCTGCCTGTCACATATACTTGCGCATTCCCTCGGTGGCCGTCTCAGGGTCGGCGCTGATGGTGGCGGTGAACTTGATGCCCCGGCCCTCGCCGAAGGTGTCCATCCACTGTAAAAACGTCTCCATGTCTTGGGCGCTGTCGCTTCTGACGATCTTGCCTAAGTTGTCGATGAAGATGTGGGAAATATCATAGTTGCCGGCGTAGAGGCCGCTCAAAAAGCCGCGCAGCGCGTCAAAGCTGGTGAGCTGGTACTCCCCCGCGTCGATCATACGGGTCTTGTGGCGCAGGCTGAAACCGATGCTGTGGGAGGCCTCAATGCACACCATGCAGCCGTTGTCGTTGGCAGACGCGCTCTCCATCAGCTCCATCAGCTGCTTGGTCTTGCCCTCACCCTTGCCGCTCATGATCAATCTAACCATAAGAAATCACTCCTTTTCCTTGTGGGTAAACGTATGCTTTCTACTGTACCGTTAGCATATCATACCGGCGGCAAAAAAACAACGGTTAAAAGAGATTTTCCCGAAGATTTACGATTTGTTCAACTTCCCGCGGTAGTCCAGCCATCTGCCGCAGCGTCTCCTTCATTTGTGTGATACGGAGTGCGGGGAATGCCAAGGGCGTACCCATTCTCTAAAGAATGAATTACTGGACAACTAACTTATATCCATCCTCTCCATTTACCTCTGGCATAAGGGTCAGGAATGTCTGAATTGCTTTCCGGGCTTCTTTATCCGCTTTCTCAAGAAGTCCCCGCTCAACAGCTTTCTGCTCCATAATAATTTTTTGTTCACTGATAAAAGAATTGTAGTCATCAATAGTAACTTCGTTAAAAAGTCCGTCTTTTGCTTCCACAACGACAATACTCTCCTGTGGGATATTGTTGTCAGTGATCTTGCTGTCCGGCAGAGTGACAATAATTGTGCGGGTTTCCTGATTCACTTCGACCTTGATCTCGCTCATATCAATACCGGCTTTGATGGTTCCATCGTAAGTGAGAATCAAAGTCGATTTGCGGAGACCGCCCAAAAATCCACTTGCATCTTGGACCCGTTTGTCCGAGTTTGTGTAGATATACTCCTGTGTGACGAGCTCTTGGAGAGAGTTGAGTTCGCTCTGGATGGTCTCGCTTTCAACAACGGGAACAGGTTTCGCAGCGCCTGTTTTGCCCTTCGCCTTTTCACTTAAAGCATTGATGGTCAGTTGTTGACGCTCCAATTGCTCCTCCAGTTCTTTTTGCGATTGACGGTTGGAGTTCAGGAAACTGGCTAAAACGCCAACACATATTGCCAATAGAAGGATAACAAGCCACGGAAAGTTTTTTCGCAGGAATTTCTTTACCCCCTTTTTGTCAAAAACAGATAACACTTCACTCATACACCAAAACCTCCTCAAATAGTAGCAGTGATTAAAAGGACCTGCTCCATAATAAGACTTGTAAATTTTGCGATTTTTTGTAGGAGCCTTTGAGAATGCCCGCACCTTCCCCGGGGGCGTTGCCGCCCCCGGGATGCCGGCCAGAAAACAAAAACGCTACACAGGCAAGCCTGCACAGCGTGAGAGACGGAATCCACCCAACAAAATGAATGCACGAACAAATACGGCAAAGGCACCCTTTACAAACAAGGGTGAAATGTCGTATAATATCCCATGCGGATACGGTTGGTTGCCGTTGTATAGGTGGTCTACTCACCTGTGCAGGCTTGCGGGTGCTGGTAACACCCGTAAGCCGCCGCATTCTTGTTTTTCATGACGATTATAGCAGATGTTTGGCGTATATGCAAGAAAAAATCGCCAGCAAAAGGGGCCTCCGCACAGCAAGCGCCGCGCGGAGGCCCTTCTCAATTTCTAACTCCTCATCCCTAATTCACACTTACCGTCCCAGCTTCTCCCGCAGGGCCGCCCCCATATCCTCATACCCGGGCTTGCCCAAGAGGGCGAACATGTTCTTCTTATACGCCTCCACGCCGGGCTGATCAAAGGGGTTCACCCCCAAGAGATACCCGCTGAGCCCGCAGGCGTACTCGAAGAAGTACACCAGCTCTCCCAAGGTGTGCGCGTTCTTCTCCCCCACGGAGACAATCAGGTTGGGCACGCCGCCCTCCACGTGGGCCAAGAGGGTGCCGTCCATGGCCTGTGCGGCGATATAATCCATGTCCTTCCCGGCTAAGAAGTTCAGCCCGTCGCCGTCAGCGGCGTCAAAGGGCACCTTCAAATCACTTGCAGATTTGCCGAAACGGACCACCGTCTCAAAGAGGTGGCGCTCCCCCTGCTGGATATACTGGCCCATGGAGTGGAGGTCCGCGGTGAACTCCACGCTGGCGGGGAAGATGCCCTTGTTCTCCTTGCCCTCGCTCTCGCCATAGAGCTGCTTCCACCACTCGGTCATGAAGCGGAAGGCGGGCTCGTAGGCGGCCAGAATCTCAATTTTCTTCCCCTCCCGGTAGAGCTGGGTCCGGGCGGCGGCGTAGCGCCAAGCGGGGTTCTCATCAAGAGAGGCCCTGCGGCAGGTCTCCATCATCTCCTTGGCGCCATCCATCAGGGCCTCAATGTCCACCCCAGCCACGGCGATGGGGAGCAGGCCCACGGCGGTGAGGACGCTGTAGCGCCCGCCCACGTTGTCGGGCACCACAAAGGTCTCATACCCCTCCGCGTCGGAGAGGCTCTTGAGCGCGCCCCGGGCCTTGTCGGTGGTGGCGTAGATACGCTTCGCCGCCTCGGCCTTGCCGTACTTCTCCTCCAGCTTTGCCTTGAAGAAGCGGAAAGCGACAGCGGGCTCGGTGGTGGTGCCGGACTTGGAGATCACGTTGACGGAGAAGTCCTGACCGTCAATCAGGTCCATGATCTCCTGGAGGTAGTCGGCACTAAGGCCGCAGCCCACGAAGTAGATGTTGGGGGTATCCTTCTTCTTCAGGTTGTAGTTGGAGGAGCAGAGGAAGTCGATGGCGCCCTTAGCCCCCAAGTAGCTGCCGCCGATGCCGATGACCACCAGAGCCTTGCTGTCGCTCTGGATCTTCTTGGCGGCCTTCTGAATGCGCTGGAACTCCTCCTTGTCGTAGTCTTGGGGCAGGTTTACCCAGCCCACAAAGTCGCTGCCCTTGCCGGTGGCCTTTTGCAGCCACTCATGGGCTTGGGAGAGCTCAGCGGTAAGGTCGGTTCTGTTTTGCAGCGCCTTGGAATCATCTACACGGATCATAGGATCTGTTCCTCCTTATATGAATCTTGGGTATGACTGTCTGAGGCATAGTATAGCATTCTTTACCAGAAAAATAAAGATGGTTTTTTGCGCGGATTGACCACACAAAAAACCATCTTCTAACAAGTGCTTACTGATTTACGCGGGCGGCGAAATCATTGCTGAACTCCTTAAATTTCTCCGCCTCCTCAATCTGCTGGATGTTCACCGGGTCAAAACGGCCGAACTTCGTATAGCTGGGGCCTAAGGTAAACTCCAACACCACCTTGTCCTCCTTGTCAAAGAGCTTCACCGTGGAGCCCTTGTTGGACAGCTTCACGCGCCCCAAGAATTCCGGCAGGATGCTGATGCTCTCCTTGGCGCTGATATCCCCGTCGTTCATGGACAGGGGAATCACCTGAAGAACGCCGGGTTTGAAGGCCACCGCGTAGTAATAGTAGTAGGTGGTGGTCTTTCCAATGGAGGTTTTGATCTCCCGGTTGGTGGCGTAGGCCACGGTGTAGGAGGCACAGTCGGAGATCAGGCGGCGGGCGATCTCTTGGATCCTGTGCTTCTCCTCGCTGTCCACGCCCTTTTTCTTACCGATGGCATCCTTGATGCACACGAATATGTAGACGGCGGCGACAACCACCACCAAGGCGATGATTTTGGATTGGTTTTCGGCGAACCATTCGCCCATGGGAATCACTCCTTTTTATCAAGAAAAATAGGGTTATATCAGATCTGTATAGCAGCGGTTGAAGATCTTCTTCACCTCCGCCACATAGGTCACATTCAGCGTCTCCTTCCCCACGTCCAAACGGACCGTGGTGCCAAAGGCCATCCAGCTGCGCCAAGTGACCTCCCGCAGGCCGTTGAAGGGGAAGTCCTCCCCCTTAAAGCGCAGGCCGTTGATGTGGAACTCCATCGTGTCCCGCCAGTGGAGCAGGGGCCAGAGGAAAAATCCGGCGTAGATCACCAGAAGCGCATGGTCCATAGCCTCCAGTCCCCCGCCATTTCTGCGCTGGACCACAAAGGCCAGCGCCACGATGGCGAAGCGGATAGCGGTCTCCGTAAGGATCTTTTTCTTGTCCGGCCCGGCGGTGTTCAGCAGAGGCCCCAAGCCTCCGGTACCGGTGGGCTTTGTGATGGCCTGACGCTGAACGGTGACGGTTCTGCGATAGCTCACTGCGTTCTCCCCCCTCTCCGCGGCCGCGGCGCGGCACCCCGCGCCGGAACGCCAAGGAACGTGTTTGGCATGGCAGTCATCCCTTTCTTTTTGTATTCACCGCAGCAGCCCTAGGGGCAAAACCGCCCCCAGAGCGCCGGGTGAAAAACAAAAACGCCGCGCAGGAATCCTCCCACACGGCGTAAGAAACGAATTTCTTATGCAGCACGGCACACACTGCGGCACCGCCCCTTGCAACAGGGGCGGATTTGCCGTATAATGGCCATGCGGTGCGGCCATGGTGGCCGTTGTGTAGGTGGACGCATCACCTGCATAGGTTTGCGGGTGTTGCCTCACCCGCAAACTGCCGCATTCTTGTTTTTCAAGCAGATTATAGCAGGAACGCGCCTCGTTTGCAAGAGGAAAGCGCCCTGTCAGAGCGCACAAAAGCCAGCCGCCGCACACTTCCCCTTGACACATCCCCCCATCACTGCTAATATAATAGACAGCAAGCCACGGTGAACGGGAGAAGTACCCCATCCCATCCACAGCAGAGAGGGGCGGCCATTGGGCTGCGAGCCGCCCTGTGGAACGGCGGGGGAAGATGCGCCCGGGAGTGGGAGGGGCAATGCCCTCCGTCTGGGCCGCGATACAGGCCCCACGAGCGAAACAAGAGAGTGGAACCGCGTTTTGAAACGCCTCTCTGCCTGCGGGCAGAGGGCTTTTTTGTTTGTCCATTTTTGTCTTTTGACACCACCTTAGGAGGAACATTATGCTTCGACTTGGCGAGACCTTAGGGGCCTACCAGAAGCGGGACCCTGCCGCCCGCAGCAAACTGGAGGTCTTTCTCCTCTACGCCGGCGTCCACGCCACCCTTTACCACCGTTTGGCCCACTGGCTCAATCGACACCGCTGCCGCTTCCTAGCCCGGGCGGTGTCCCAGTGGAGCCGGTTCTGGACCGGCATCGAAATCCACCCCGGGGCCACCATCGGCCGCCGGTTTGTCATCGACCACGGCACCGGCATTGTCATCGGCGAGACCGCCGAGATCGGTGACGACGTACTAATCTACCAAGGTGTCACCTTAGGCGGCACCGGGAAGGACGTGGGCAAGCGCCACCCCACCATCGGCAGCAACGTGATGATCGGCGCCGGGGCCAAGGTGCTGGGCCCGATTACCGTCCACAACAACACCCGTATCGCCGCCGGAGCGGTGGTGCTCCAAGAGGTACCCGAGGGGGCCACCGCTGTAGGCGTCCCGGCCCAAATTGTCCGAGTAAACGGCGAAAAGGTCCGACGCTACGCCGACGAGGTGGACCAAACCAGCGTAAACAATCCTACGCTGGAGAAGATCGCGGCACTGACGGCACGGGTGGAGGAGCTGGAGAGAGTGTTAAGAGTGAAGAGTGGAGATACAGATAGGAAATAAGAGGGGCGGGATATTTTGATGGGGGCGGCAGGGCCTCCGCAGGGCACAACAGCCTCGGTGCGCCGTTCCCCGCTGTACCGCCGCAGAACAAAGGAGAGGATATAAAATGGGTCATCCACAGGATATAGTCATAGAAAACGGCGTATTGCGAAAATATACCTGGCCCGGTGGGACCATCGTGCTCCCAAACGGCCTGCGGGAAATCGGGAACGACGCTTTCTCTGGCCGGCGGGACTTGGAGGCCGATGTCGTGATCCCGGAGGGCGTGGAGAAAATTGGGGAGAGCGCCTTCTACGACTGTATCAAGCTGAGAAGTGTCACGCTCCCTGAGAGCCTCCTCACAATTGAGCTTCTCGCCTTTCTGGATTGCTGCAGCCTATCGGAGGTTACGATCCCCAAAAACGTCCAAACTATTGGCTGCTGGGCTTTTCTTCGCTGCAAGAGCCTGCAAAAAATCACCCTATTGGGTGCCCAGACTGGCCCGGATGTCAAATCGCAGGATCCCTTTGAGGATGTGGAGGCTCCCATTGTCGCCCCCAATATGCCCTTAGGGGATCTGCCCACCTTCTGGAAGCAGCGGGCAGTCTGGGGCTTCGCCTTGGAACAGCACTGCTACTCCAGAGAGCGTCAGGGGGAGTATCTTAAATATATCAGGTCCCAGCGAAAGCGCCTCTATCCTCTGGCCCTCCGTCAACAGGAACTCCTGCTCCTGATGTGCGGGGAGGATGTCATCCCGCCCAAGGATGTCCAAGCCCTCTTGGGCGAAGCGGACCGGCAGGGCAATACCGCCGCCAAGAAGATGATTTTGGCCCACCAGTGATACCCTATACAACAAAATGGAGGAGAATACCATGTATCTATACAACAGTGCCACACACAAGAAGGCGGAATTTGTTACCCACATCCCCGGACGAGTGGAGATGTACACCTGCGGCCCCACTGTGTACCACTTTGCCCACATCGGCAACCTGCGCAGCTATATCATGGAGGATGTGCTGGAGAAGTTCCTGCGTTACGAGGGCTATGAGGTAAACCGGGTAATGAATATCACCGATGTGGGTCATTTGGCCAGCGATGCCGACACCGGCGAGGACAAGATGCTCAAGGGTGCCAAGCGGGAGAACAAGACGGTGATGGAGATCGCCCAGTTCTACACCGACGCTTTTTTCTCCGACTGCGACAAGCTGCACATCAAGCGCCCCGACGTAATCGAACCCGCCACCAGCTGCATTGACGAGTATATCAAGATCATCTCCGCCCTGATTGAGAAGGGCTGCGCCTATGTGGCTGGAGGGAATGTATATTTTGACACCTCCAAACTGGAGCGGTACTACATTTTCAACGACCACGATGAGGAGGACTTGGCCGTAGGCGTCCGGGAGGGTGTGGAGGAGGACGTGAACAAGCGGAACAAGAACGACTTCGTCCTCTGGTTCACCAAGAGCAAGTTCGAGGATCAGGCCCTGAAGTGGGATTCCCCTTGGGGGATAGGATATCCGGGGTGGCACATTGAGTGCACCGGTATCTCCCTCAAGCACAATGGGGAGTACTTGGATCTCCACTGCGGCGGTATAGACAACGCTTTTCCCCACCACACCAACGAGATTGCCCAGTCTGAGAGCTACTTGGGCCATCCTTGGTGCCCCCAGTGGTTCCATGTCCACCATCTGAATACTAACAGCGGGAAGATGAGCAAGAGCAAGGGGGAGTTTCTCACCGTATCCTTGCTGGAGGAGAAAGGGTATGACCCTTTGGCCTACCGGTTCTTCTGCCTCCAGAGCCACTACCGCAAGAGTTTGGTATTTTCATGGGAAAATCTGGATAATGCCCAAGGGGCATATCATAAGCTCCTGCGGCGAATTGCGGCGCTGAACGAGGAGGGGGCCGTGGATGAGGCGGCCTTGGCGGAGTATAAGACGAAATTCATCCAGCAGGTGGGGAATGATCTGAACACCTCCATGGGTATCACCGCGCTGTACGATGTGCTGAAAGCCCCGATGGACGACGCTACCAAGCGGGCGGTACTGGGAAGTTTTGACAGCGTGCTGGGGCTGGGGCTCATCGAACGGGCAGCAGCCCTGCGTGAGAGGGAGGCCGTCCAAGTGCAGACAGGGGGAGCGGGCGGCTACACCGTCACCGGCGAGGGGGACGCGGAGATCGACGCGCTGGTGCTGAAGCGGTATGAGGCGAAGAAGGCCAAGGATTTTGCTGAGGCTGACCGGATTCGGGATGAGCTGAAGGCCATGGGGATCGAGGTCACCGACCGGAAAGACGGGGCGAGCTGGCGAAGAGTGTGAGAAACTGACAAATAATGTGCCTATATAAAGCATCCCCACTGCTCTTACAAAGCGCAGTGGGGATGCTTTGTATAGACGAACAAACCGACGGCGGTCCGGAGGCCGCCGAAAGGGAGAGCATCCCAAATTTTGTGTAACCGCCCAAAGCAGTGCGAATAGAGTGGAAATATAGGCAAGGGGGCTGGGCGAAAACCGCCCCCTTCACCGCCATATTAACGACGTTGCCGCCGCATGTCAAGGTGTAGCCAGATCAGTCTGGCATACGCTCGTCGAAGTAGACCGCCAGTTGGGTGTGGATGATGTTCCAGTCTTGGCACCAGCCAGTCCATTTTTTGGTAATATCCATCATAGCCAAGTATTGGTGTTGCCTTTTTTCTGCTTTTCTGCCTTTTTTCTCATGCTCTCCTCTGAATTTTTCCTTCAATTACCCCTTGACTTCATACCACTGGACTTTTGGCGAAACGAAAAGAAGCCCCCAGAGATCTCAATCACACCGGGACGCTTGGGGGCGTCTCATCTGCTGTTCGGCTGCTGCGGCCTTACACGGCTGTTACATGCTCGCGAGGCTGGGGTGCCTTTCTCTTGGGGCTGGGTGTCGTCACCCTCCGGCTGGGCCTCACAGGGGCCGGCATCGGTTTCCTCGATAGGCCGCTCCTCCTCCGCTTGCCGCTCCGCCGCCTCCAAAGCCTCCTCGATCAGCCTCTATACAACCCCCGCTGGGTCAGCTTCCGGCCAATACGCTGGCTCTCACGCTCTTTGATCCGCTGGAAGGGTTCCTCCGGGATCTGGAAGGCCATCGTCCTGCTGTTGTTTGCCATAGTTATTTCCCCCCTTTTCCTTCAGCTCAGGGAAGCTGCGCACATGGAAGGTCCAAGCCTTGCCGTCCTCGCCCATCTCCCGGCGCTCGAACAGACAGGGGATACCGGAGCTGCCTTTGGAAAGAAAAAGCAGGTTTTGCTGGCCTGCTACTGCCAGTGTCCAATTTTTGTCACTGGGATGAAAATCAGTATTTCAAATGAGGCGGGACCAATTCAAGATGATATTTCAGTTTTTGCACACAAATCCGCCAACGTAAACTGAGCCAGATAATCAGAGATAACCTTATCCAGCCCCTGCCACAGCGGGAGCGTCCGGC
>CANPBB010000078.1 GCA_947572235.1 uncultured Clostridia bacterium | reverse complement strand
CCCACGTGGAGATGATGGGCTTCCTCGGCATGGGCAACAACCCCATGGTGGGCGCCACTGTGGCTGTGGCTGTGGCCGTGGCTGAGGCGATCAAGTAAGAGAGGCTTCTCGCGGGGGCCGCGCCAGAAAAGGCAGAGCTCTTTAGAAGCGTGAAATCAAAACAGGGATCACATCATCTGGCGGAACCAGCCGGGATGTGATCCCTGTTTTTTTGTATGGAAGTATGGGAGCTTACTGGCGGCGGCCTTTTTGCTGCTGGCGGGATATTCTGAATGGTTCTCGCAATTTGGGGAAACTTGTGGTATGATACCATAAAAGCTGATGCGCAGAGCGGCTTGATGTGTTATAGATGGTATTGGGATGCGGAGGGATGACATGCAGTACACCAGCCATTATCAGTCCCCCATAGGCGGTATTCTTCTGGCGGCAGACGAGGTCGGTTTAACCGGGCTGTGGTTTGAGGGGCAGAAATACTTTGCCCTTCAATTGGATAAGGCGCATGAGGAGAGAGAGATTCCCCTGTTTGCAGAGGTGAAACGCTGGCTTGATACCTATTTTTCAGGAAAAGAGCCCGACACCGCTGTGCCGCTCCACTTTACCGGCACGGACTTCCAAAATGAGGTGTGGGAGATCCTGACCGCCATCCCGTATGGGCAGACGATCACCTACGGTCAGATTGCCCAGCGCCTTGCCGCCCAGAGGGGGACGGCGCACATATCCGCCCAAGCGGTGGGCGGCGCGGTGGGGCATAACGGCATTTCTATCATTGTGCCCTGTCACCGGGTTGTCGGCGCGAAGGGCGCTCTCACCGGCTATGCGGGCGGCATCGAGAAAAAGCGGGCGCTGCTCACCTTGGAGGGCGTGGATGTGACCGCACTGTCCCGCTGGGAAGGGTGAGTGCGCGTCATGTTCTTGAAAGCTGTCCTGCGGGAGGACTTGGCCTATGAAATCCTGTCTGTGGTGGGGGAAATCCCCGAGGGCTGTGTCGCCACCTATGGGCAGATTGCCATGCTGATCGGGCGGGAGAAAAATTCCCGGCTGGTGGGGCGGGTGCTGCGCATGGCGGCGTGCTACGGCGAGTACCCCTGCCACAGGGTCGTCAACCACGCGGGAAGGCTGGTACCCGGCTGGACGGAGCAAGCCGATCTGCTCAGGGCCGAGGGGGTTCCCCTGCGGAATGCGTCCCATGTGGACCTGCGCCGGTGTCAGTGGGACTGCTGAGGGCAGCTGCGCTTCTTAAATAGGGCTTACAAGCGGCCAGTAAAGCTGTTTTCTCCCATACAGGGTTGGCCTCAATGCAAAAAGCACCTCGGGATCTATGGATCCCGAGGTGCTTTGCGTCTAAGGGAGGGGGCGGCTGGTTACAAAAGGCGTGGAGTGTCCTACAAAATCACCTCGAAGGGGGCGCTGACTGGCCTCCAGTGAACCTCTGAGAGGAATTGAAACAGCCCCGTGACATCCTTTTTTCGAAACAGCTCGAGGATCTCCCGGTGTTCCTGATTGGTTGCATGAAGAATTTCCTTAAACTCCTCATCAGGATTGTCAATGTACGTCCGCTTGAGGAGTTTGCTCTTGGTTCGGCCTATGGTGCTGATCAGGACGCTGTTGCCGCATTTTTCGATGTACAGCTGGTGAAAAATGATCTGATGCTTGTCATACATCGAATAGTTCCCGGAGGTGATCGCCAAGTCCATCGCGTCAATATAAAAGGCCATGTCCATCAGGTCGCTCTCCGTGAGATGGGGACAGGCGAGCTTGGCGGCAAAGCCGTCCAGCATACCGATGACCGAGTAGAGTTCCATGACATCCCGCTCGTTGACTGTCTTCAGCACAAAGCCCTTCCGCGCGGTGTTCTCCAAAACGCCCTCCGCCGACAGCTGGATCAGCGCCTCCCGCACCGGCGTGCGGCTGATGTTGAGCTCCTCACAGATCACCGCCTCGTTGATCCGCTGGTTGGGCCGCAGGCTGCCGCTTTGAATTTGAGCCTCGATGTAGTCGTATACGTGATCTTTCAGCGTCTTAAACCGTTCCATATAGTATCAATTACCTCTTTTGGAAGAACATATCACATGTAGGATTATTTTTTACTATACCACACATGCGCCAATGAAATCAATAGGACGGAAAAGAATCTACTTCTTCGGACGTGATTTTTTATCAATTTTCACAAAAAGGTTGACAATATTGTATATTATATATTATTTTTGTGAGACAGACTGCTATACACCTAAAAATAAGAAAGGCTGGAAAAGAAATGTTTAAGAATTGTATCGTCAGAAAGCCCTGTAAAGCCTTGGTGGAGGGGATTACCAGCGGGACCTATCCCGGGAAGCCGGACTACGAGCTGGCCTGCCGGCAGCACGAACACTACATTGAGTGCCTGAAGCAGTGCGGTGTACAGGTGGAGGTGCTGCCCGCCTTAGAGGCGTATCCAGATTCCGTGTTTGTGGAGGACCCGGCGGTTGTGACCCGGAGCTGCGCCATTATCACCAATCCCGGCGCCGCCTCCAGAAATGGTGAGAAAAATGAGATCTTGCCCGCCATTCGGAAGTTCTATCCGGAGGAGAAGATCCACTTCATCACCGGAGAGGGCCACTTGGACGGCGGCGATGTGATGATGGTGGGCGACCACTTCTATGTGGGGCTCTCCGCCCGCACGAACGCCGAGGGGCTGCGCCAGTTTGCCGAGATTCTGGCCAAGTACGGCATGACCTGCTCGGAGGTCCCGCTGGCAGAGGTGCTCCACTTGAAAACCGGCGTCAACTACATTGAGAACAACAACATGCTGGTCTCCGGTGAGTTTGTGGAGAAGCCGGACTTTGAGAAGTTCCATAAGATCCTTATTCCCGAGGGCGAGGAGTACGCGGCCAACTGCATTTGGATGAACGGCTCCGTCATTGTGCCTGAGGGCTATCCCGGAGTGGAGAAGCTGGTGAAGGAGGCCGGCTATCAGGTCATTCTCTGTGACACCTCGGAGTTTAGGAAGCTGGACGGCGGCCTGAGCTGCATGTCCCTGCGCTTTTGAGGCCGGACGCAGCCAACCCGCCGGGAGATATGAGAGGGACAGGCTGTCCCTAAAAACTGCTGTTGATCACATCTTTTGGCCTGCATTGACACAGCTTCATACAAACCGCTTGCCCTGAAAAGGAAGAAGGAGGAAAGTATGTCAACACCACTGACCAAGAAGAGGTTTTCTTTTCCCAGCAGCAGGCTGCTGTTGTTCATCCTGATAGTCGTTGTAACCGTTGCCACCTACATCATCCCCGCCGGGCAGTACCAATACACCGTGGACGAGTCCGGAACCACGGTGATTGACGCCGGCAGCTTCTCCTTTGCGGAGCAGAGCCCCGTCTCCCCCTTCCGGATGTTTGTCGCCATCAAGCAGGGCTTTGTGGACGGCGCGCAGGTAATCTTCCTGATCCTCTTTGGCTACTTTTGGATCTACTCGATTATGCGCACCGGCGCACTGAACGCGCTGATCAGCAAGCTCCTGCGCAGAAAGGAGGCCAGTGCCAAGCTGTTTATTCCCGTCTCCATTCTCCTATGGGCGCTGGCGGGCTCCACCTACGGTGAGATGGACACGGTCTGGGGGCTGATCCCCATTTTTATTGCCGTGGCTATTGCGCTGGGATATGACGCGGTTGTTGGGGTGGCGATGTGCTACGGCGCGGTGAGCGTGGGCTTTGCCGCGGCTACCACAAACCCCTTTACCATCGGGATTGCCCAGTCGATTTCAGAGCTGACGCTTTTCTCCGGGATAGCGTATCGGATCGTGATTTTTGTCGTGTTTGTCGGTGTGTGGATGGCCGCCGTACTGGTCTACGGCAGCAGGGTCAAGCGGGACCCCAGTAAAAGCGCAGTCTATGGGATGGATTTCTCCTCTTTCCAGATCGAGGCTAAGGAGGATGCTTTTACCGGCAGACAGAAAATAATCATGGCGGGCATGGCGGCGGCAATCATCATGATCGTCTTTGGATCCCTCGAGTTCGGCTGGTACCTCAATGAGATGAGCGCGGTGTTCTGCATCGGCGGTATTTTCTCCTCCATTGTTGACCGCCGCGGTGCGGAGGACATTTGCGGCGACTTGGTGGCTTCCTTCTCGGAGATGATGGGTGCGGCTGTGATTACCGGCCTGTCCCGTGCGATTTTGGTTATCATGAAGTCCGGCCTTATTATCGACACGGTGGTCTATGCCTGTGCCAGTCTGATGAAGGGCCTTCCTGCTTGGGCCACGGCAGAGGCTATGCTGATCTTCCAGAGTGTTCTCAACTTCTTTATCCCCTCCGGCAGCGGACAGGCCACGGCAATTATGCCGATTATTGTCCCGCTGGCTGATCTGACCGGCCTTAGCCGCCAAATCGCTGTGCTGGCCTATCAGTTCGGCGACGGTTTCAGCAATATGCTCTGGCCTACCGCTACCTGCGTAGTTGCCATGGGCATTGCCAAGATCCCCCTTGGCAAGTGGTATAAATTTTTCCTCCCCGTCTTTGGCGTGCTCTTTTTGCTACAGTCCTTTTTCCTCGTTCTGGCGGTGTTTATCGGATATGCCTAAGCAACCTTGAATCTTGATGTATAAGGAGAAAATGCAGATGGAGATGCAGGGATTAAAGACCGCTCTGATAGGAAAAATTCGGGAGTATCAGAACGCGGCTTTTGCCCTCAGCGATCAGATGGCCCGGGAACCGGAGCTGGGCGGCGAGGAGTTCAAAAGCTCCGCGGCAATCGTACAGCTGCTGCGAAACAGCGGCATAGAGGTGGAATACCCCTTTGCCGGAATCCCGACGGCTTTCTGCGGGCGAATTGCCCCGGAGCGGCAGCGGCGGGCGGCCCTTTTGGCGGAGTACGATGCGCTGCGCGGCTTGGGGCACGCCTGCGGGCACTGCGCCAGCGGCAGCGGCAGCGTGTTGGCAGCGCTGGCTTTCCATGCGCTGCGGGACGAGTATCCCTTCGGCGTGGACATCATCGGGACGCCAGACGAGGAATTCGGGGGACTGAAGGCGGTTCAAGCTGACAAGGGCGTGTTTGACCAGTATGACTTCGCGGCGATGGTCCATATGGGGCCGAATACCTCGGCGGAGGTCTCCTTCCTTGCGCTGGATGGCTTGGGGCTCAAGTGGCATGGGGCGCCGGCCCATGCCGCTTCCGGCCCCTGGGAGGGCCGGAATGCGTTGAACGCGGCGCGTCTGTTTTTCGACGCCGTGGATATGATGCGCCAGCATGTGATTCCTGAGGCCCGGATGCACGGGATCATCAAGGACGGCGGGGCGGCCTCCAACATTGTGCCGGATCTGACGGAGGTGGAATTTGTGACCCGTGCCCCAAGGCGTACGGATTTGGACGAGATCACCGCTTGGGTGAAGGACTGCGCCAGAGCGGCCGCGCTGGCCACACGGACGGAGGTGGAAATCTTTCCCATATGTCCGTCCTACTGTGATCTGTATGTCAGCGATCTGGAAAAACGAGCACTGGAGCGCTGCTTTTGTGAGCTGAACATAGATTTTGTGCCGGGAAAGAGCGGTATGACAGGTTCTTCGGATATCGGCAATGTGGACTGCCGCTGTCCCGCCTTCCACCCGATGCTGAGCATCGGCAGGCCCTATGCCTGCCATACGCACGAGTTCGCGGCGGCTATGCTCTCGGAGGAGACCCACCAAGCGATTGCCGCCGCGGCCTCGCTGCTGGCGGTGCTGGTGACGAACCTATACGGTGAGCCGGATACCTTGGAGGCTATCCGGGCGGACCACAGGGCATACCGCGGCTACTGAGGGAGAGGCGGCTTTTGACAAGTTGTGCCGGCGGTAAGCGGGATCGCGCGAAAGGGACCCTTTGGGGTCCCTTTTGCATTTAATCGACCCGCCGTACCATAGGAGCATTTTTCCACCGCTGGGGCGGGGAGGGACATTGAGGATAGCAAGCGGGGCTTTGGGGGCGGTTTTAAGGCGCGGGGGCGCACACTGTGCGCCCCCTGCGAATGGTCGATCGAACCAACGCGGTCAGCGGGGGGGCACCTGCATAAAAAGCGCGTGTTTGGACGCTTCTTAGCCGATCTAATGTATTGCGTTCTGGTGAGAAGTTTGATAGAATGAACAGTACATATGATCCTGGGGGCGCATCCCCGTTACTCACAACAGAAAGGAAGCAAGACATATGGCAACGGATCAGAACGACAGCTTGCAGCATAACGATGACAGTACCACAATGGTATACTTCAACCCGCAGTTGATGCAGAGCCTTGCGGATATGTCGGCCGGGAAGGAGCAGAACTTCCGGGAGCTGCTCTCCGCCGCGGAGGAGGGGGATTTGGACGCCGCCCACCAGCTGGCTCAGAACTACTGCCACGGGCGGGACGGGGCCCCCAAGGACGAGGAGAAGGCCTTCTACTGGTTTAAGAAGGCCGCCGAGGGCGATCACATCTCCGCCCAGTACAGCTTGGGCCTATGCTACATCAAGGGTGTGGGCACGGAGAAGGACGAGGAGAAGGCGGTGGAGCTCTTTACCGGCGCCGCCGAGCAGGGCTATCCTCCCGCCATCTGTGAGCTGGGCCTCTGCTATGAGCTGGGCCACGGCGTGGAGATGGACAAGGGCAGGGCCACCGAGCTCTATCGGGAGGCCGCTGACCAGGACTACGCCCCCGCCCAGTGCAATTTGGGCTTCTTCTACTACCGGGGCATCTATGTGGAGGAGAACGACGAGGAGGCCGCCAAATGGTTTGCCAAGGCGGCTATGCAGGGGTACCCCCGGGCGGAGGTGCTGATGGGGGAGTGTTTTGAGAACGGCTATGGCGTGGAGAAGGACTTGGAGAAGGCCATCGAGCTCTATCAGGCCGCCCACGAGCAGGACTATGACGAGGGCACCTGCGCCTTGGGCGTCTGCTACGATCGGGGCACCGGCGTGGAGGAGAACCACGAGAAGGCCGCTTCCCTCTTCGCCCAAGCGGCGGAGCAGGAGTACCCCCGTGCCCGCTATCTCCTGGGCCAGTGCTATGAGTTTGGCCACGGGGTGGAGAAGGATGAGGAGAAGGCGGTGGAGCTCTACCGCTTGGGCGCCGAGGAGGATGACTACCCCCCCTGTGTCTGCGCCTTGGGCCTCTGCTATGAGATGGGGACAGTGGTGGAGATGGACAAGGCCAAGGCGGTGGAGCTCTACCGCCGGGCCGCCGAGCGGGGCTATGTGCCCGCCCAGTGCAACTTAGGCTTCTGCTACTACCGGGCCATCGGCGTGGAGGAGGACAATGATGAGGCCTTCCAGTGGTTCCAAAAGGCCGCTGACGAGGGCTACCCCCGCGCGCTGAACCTCTTGGGCGAGTGCTACGACTTTGGCTACGGTGTGGAGCAGGACATCGCCAAGGCGGTGGAGCTCTACCGCCAGTCCAGCGAGAAGGGGTACGCCCCCGGCACCTGCGCGGTGGGTCTCTGCTATGAGCTGGGCCGGGGCGTGGAGATGGATAAGCCCAAGGCTGTGGAGCTCTACACGCAGGCCGCCGAGGACGGGGACGTCCGGGCCCAGTGCAACTTGGGCTTTTGTTACTACCAAGGCGTAGGCGTGGAGGTGGATGACGCCAAGGCCGCGGAGTGGTTTGGCAAAGCCGCCGAGCGGGACTACCCCCGCGCTATGTACTTCTTGGGCCAGTGCCACGAGTTTGGCTACGGCGTGGAGCAGAGCTTCGAGAAGGCTGTAGAGCTCTATGGCCGGGCCCGCGAGGAGGGCTATGCCCCCGGCACCTGCGCCTTAGGCCTCTGCTATGAGCTGGGACACGGGGTAGAGGAGAGCAAGGAACGGGCTGTGGAGCTCTACCGGGAGGCCGCCGAGGCCGGAGAGGCCCGGGCCCAGTGCAACTTGGGCTACTGCTACTACCAGGGCATCGGTGTGGAGATGAATGACGCCGAGGCGGTGAAGTGGTTCTCCAAGGCCGCCGAACAGGACTTCCCCCGTGCCATGCAGCTCTTGGGCGAGTGCTATGAGAATGGCTACAGCGTGGAGGAGGACATCAATAAGGCGGTGGAGCTCTATCAGAAGGCCCACGAGGCCGGCCACGCCCCCGCTACCTGCGCTTTGGGGCTCTGTTATGAGATGGGCACCGGCGTGGTGCAGGACCGGGCACGGGCGGTGGAGCTCTATCGGGCGGCGGCGGAGCAGGGTTATCCCCGGGCCCAGTGCAACTTGGGCTACTGCTACTACCAGGGCATCGGCGTGGAGGAGGACAACGACGAGGCCTTCCGGTGGTTCCAAAAGGCCGCTGAGGAGGGGTATATCCGGGCCATCCACATGATGGGTGAGTGTTATGAGAACGGTTACGGTGTGGCGCAGAGCCAGACGCGGGCCGTGGACTGCTACCGTCAGGCCCACGAGATGGGCTATCCGCCCTCCACATGCGCCTTGGGCGTGTGCTATGAGTTTGGCGATGGGGTGGAGATGAGTAAGGAGCAGGCGGTGATGCTCTACCGCCAGGCGGCGGAGCGGGGCAACGCTACTGCCCAGTGCAATCTGGGCTACTGCTACTACCGGGGCATCGGCGTGGAGGAGGACAATGACGAGGCCTTCCAGTGGTTCTCCAAGGCCGCCGAGCGGGGCAGCTCCCGGGCCATCCACCTGATGGGGGAGTGCTATGACAACGGCTACGGCGTGGAGCAGGACGAGGAGAAGGCGGCGGAGTGTTATCAGCGGGCCGCCCAGCGCAACTATGTCCCCGCGCTCTGCTCCTTGGGGCTCTGCTATGAGTTGGGCACCGGCGTCCCCGAGGACAAGGGGAGGGCCGCGGACCTTTACCGTCAGGCGGCGGAGCGGGGCCACGCCAGAGCCCAGTGCAACCTTGGCTTCTTCTACTACCACGGGATCGCCGTGGAGGAGAATGACGAGGAGGCCGCCAAGTGGTTTGCCAAGGCGGCGGATCAAAACTACCCCCGCGCGCTGTTCTTCTTGGGCGAGTGCTACGAGAACGGCTACGGCGTGGAGCAGGATGTAAAGAAGGCTGTGGAGCTCTATGTCAGAGCCCACGAGGCCGGCCACAGCGACGGTACCTGCTCTTTGGCCCACTGCTACGAGGACGGCATCGGCGTCGCGCAGGACGAGAAGCGGGCGGCGGAGCTGTATGCCCAAGCGGCGGAGCGGGGCAACGCCCGCGCCATGTACTGCATGGGCGGCTGCTACGAGCACGGCGTGGGTGTGAAGAAGGACTTGGATCGGGCCTTGGAGCTGTACACCCGGTCGGCGGACAAGGGCTACCGGAAGGCGAAGGAGGCCTTGGACCGTCTGAAAGGCGGCGACGGCAAACCGAAGCGCAGAAGATGGCTGAAGTGAATAAGAGATTCGGAGTTAGGAATGGGGAATGATTGGGTTTTGGAACTCCGTAAAAGAGAGGGTCCCGCGGCTATGCCGCGGGACCCTTTGCTGTGGTTATAGGAGATGGTAATGGAGGACGATGTCCTCATAGCGACCGTCCTTCATCAGAAAGCCGCCGGGGATGGTGCCTAAGCGGGTGAAGCCCAACTTCTCGTAGAGGCGGAGGGCCGGGGTGTTGCTGGCCACTACGGCGTTGAACTGGAGGATACGAAAGCCCAGCTCCCGGCCCTTTTGCAGGCAGTGGCGCACCAGTGCCTCCCCCACATGCCGCCCCCGGGCGCCGGTATGGACGGCGTAGCTGGCGTTGCAGATATGACCGCAGCGGCCCACGTTGTTGGGGTGAAGGATGTACAGCCCCAGTACTGCTCCATCCTCCCCGATGGCTATGCCGGTGAAGGACTGCCCGGCAAAGAACTGCTGCCCGCTCTCCTCTGTCAGGGGCTCCATCTGGGGAAAGGCCGCGCCGTCATCCACCACTTGGTTCCATATGGCCACGGCGGCGGCCAAGTCCTGCGCCTCCAGCGCCCTAATATTGATATCCATAGATATAATATCCTCCAGCCCTTTTTTGCACGCGCGAAGCCGCCTATTTCTTGCTGTGCAGTGCTTTCATCCGCTTCTCATGGTCCAGAATGCTCTTGCGGATACGCAGGCTCTTGGGTGTAACCTCCAGCAGTTCATCGTCTGCTAAAAACTCCAGGCACTGCTCTAAGCTCAACTGGCGGGGGGGGACCAAGCGGAGGGCATCATCGCTGCCGCTGGCCCGCATATTGGTAAGCTGCTTCTTTTTGCACACATTTACGGTAATGTCGTCGCTCTTGGGGCTGACGCCCACCACCATTCCGCCGTACACCGGCACACCGGCGCCTATAAACAGGCTGCCGCGCTCCTGGGCGTTATAGAGGCCGTAGGTCACCGAGTCGCCGGTCTCAAAGGACACCAGAGAGCCGGTGCTCCGGCGGCTCAGGTCCCCCTTAAAGGGGGCGTAGCTGTCAAACACGGAAGCCATGATGCCTTCGCCGCGGGTATCGGTTAAAAACTCGTTGCGGTAGCCGAAGAGGCCCCGGGCTGGGACCAAAAACTCAATCTTCATCCGCTCTCCCACAGGGGTCATCTCCACCAAGTCGCCCTTGCGGCTGCCGATCTTCTCAATCACAGCTCCCACGCTGTCGGCGGGGACGTCTACCACCAGACGCTCAATGGGCTCGCACTTCTTCCCGTCCATTTCCTGGTAGAGGACGCGGGGCGGGGAGACTTGGAACTCGTAGCCCTCCCGGCGCATGGTCTCAATAAGGATGGAGATGTGCATCTCCCCGCGGCCGGCCACATTGAAAGCGTCCATAGCGCCATCAATCTCCGTGACCCGGAGGGATACATCCTTCAGCGTCTCCCGGAACAGGCGGTCCCGCAGCTGGCGGGAGGTAACAAACTTGCCCTCCCGGCCGGCGAAGGGGGAGTCGTTGATGGAGAAGGTCATCTCCATGGTGGGGGCGGAGATCTTCACAAAGGGCAGAGGCTCCGGGTTGGCCAAGGAACAGATAGTATCGCCGATGGTGATGTCACCGATACCGCTCATGCAGATGATGCTGCCGGCGGAGGCCTCCGTGACCGGCTTTCGGGCCAGTCCCTCGAACTCATAGATGGCGGTGGCCTTGGCCTTCTTGGGGGCAGCCTCTGTGTCGTGGTAGTTGCACACGGCGATCTCCTGGTTCTGCTTCACCGTGCCCCGCTCAATGCGGCCGATGGCGATGCGGCCCACAAACTCGTTGTAGTCGATGGAGCTGACCAGCATCTGGAAGGGGGACGCCTCGTCGGCCTCCGGGCCGGGGATATAGTCCAGGATGGTCTTAAAGAGGGGCTGAAGATCGGTCCCCAAGTCATCGGGGGAATAGGAGCAGATACCTTGACGGGCGGAACAGAAGAGCATAGGGCTGTCCAGCTGCTCATCGGTGGCGTCCAAGTCCAGGAGGAGCTCCAGCACCTCGTCAATGACCTCGTGGATGCGCTGGTCCGGGCGGTCGATCTTGTTGACCACCACGATGACCCGGTGGCCCAGCTCCAAGGCGCGGGAGAGAACGAAACGGGTCTGGGGCATGGGGCCTTCGGCGGCATCTACCAGCAATATGACGCCGTTGACCATCTTGAGGATTCGCTCCACCTCGCCGCCAAAGTCGGCGTGGCCCGGGGTGTCTACGATGTTGATCTTGGTATCGCCATAGCGAATGGCGGTATTCTTGGCCAAGATGGTGATGCCCCGCTCACGCTCCAAATCGCCGGAGTCCATGACCCGGTCCACGACCTCCTGATTCTCCCGATAGACGCCGCCCTGCTTGAGCATTTCATCCACCAGAGTAGTCTTTCCATGGTCTACGTGGGCGATAATGGCGACATTGCGAAGATGGTTATTCTGCATAGTAAATCTATCTCCTTTTGCACAGGTACTTCTGCACAAGAATTTTCTGCCTATAATACAACTTTGTTATTGTCTCATAAAATTTTCATATTTTCAACTTACAATGTTGACAATTTTTCTTTTTTTGAGTACAATAATACAGTTGTTAGTGCTAATTCCCTGCTGACGCTGTGGTAGTATCCCAGCAAAGTCCATTATGCCCATGTAGCTCAGTTGGATAGAGCGGTCGCTTTCTAAGTAGGGAACAGAGCGCCCCACTCCGGAGGCACAGGCGTACCGTTCCGAGTTCGATTTCAGTCCGGCAATTTCATAGGCCCGCGTAGCTCAGCAGGATAGAGCGACCGCCTCCTAAGTGATAGCTCACCTATCACCTGGCAGGGTAAAACTTCATATAGGCCCCGATAGCTCAGTTGGATAGAGCGACTGCCTCCTAAGT